>JBBRIV010000111.1:0-8961 GCA_038220425.1 Candidatus Limnocylindrales bacterium | reverse complement strand
GGCCGCCCGGCCAGCTCCAGCTCGTGCTCGGGTCCCCACGGAAAGGCCAGGTGGCGGACGCCCCGGCCGGCCGACGAGACCACGTTGCCGTGGATCTCACGCCCGTCCCGCGCTGGATGGAGGGTCAGCATCCCGGCCCGGGTGGTCACCTCGAGCCGGCTGGGCCGTCCGCGCAGGTCCACCTCGAGCAGGACCAGGGTGGTGATCGAGCCGTTGACCATGGACACGGCCCGCCAGCGCCGGCCGCGCGACCCGTCCGCCGCCGACCACGACAGGCTTGCGCCGTCGGCCAGCTCCAGACGGCCGGCGATCCGGACGAAGCCGGCTGGCCCGCTCTTGACGGCCTCAGTCATCGATCGGCTCGGGCGGCGCCATCAGGCCCGCCGCTACCGCCACGGCCTCGAGCTCGCCGGCAAGTCCCGGGGCAACGCGTCCGCGGACCCGCACGGCGGTCCCGCCGTACTCGAGCTCAACCGAACCGCGCTCCCGGATCCGCGCGATCAGCTCACCGGCGGTGTACGGAATATCCAGGTCGACGGCCACGCCCAGCGAGCCGATGAGCGTCCCGAGCTCGAGACGCAGGCTGTCCAGGCCGTAGCCGGTGGTGGCGCTGATCCGGACCGCGCCGGCCACGATCGGCGCGGGTAGGTCGGGCTTGGCCGAGGCCGGATCGACAAGATCGGCCTTGTTGAGGGCCACGACGCGTGGCTTGTCGCCTGCCCCAAGCTCGTCGAGGACGGCCTGCACGGTCACCCGGTGCTCTGCGGCGTGGGGATCGGAGGCATCGACCACCTCGAGCAGGACATCGGCCCGGTTGACCTCCTCGAGGGTGGCCCGGAACGCGTCGACCAGCTGGTGGGGCAGCTTGTGGATGAAGCCCACGGTGTCGGTGATGATCGCGGCCTGCCCATCGCCCAGGCGGACCTGGCGGCTGGTTGGGTCGAGCGTGGCAAAGAGCTTGTCCTCGGCCTTGGCCACCTCTTCACCAACGAGCGAGTTGAGCAGGGTCGACTTGCCGGCGTTGGTATACCCGACGATGCCCACGGTCGGCACCAGCCGTCGGTCGCGGGCCCGGGCCGCGGTCGAGCGCTGTTGGCGGACCTGGTCGACCCGGACTTTCATCTTCTTGATCCGGTCGCGGATCAGCCGGCGGTCCGTCTCCAGCTGGGACTCGCCCGGGCCGCGGGTCCCGATCCCGCCGCCGGTCCGGCTCAGGTGGGTCCACATTCTGGTCAGACGGGGCAGCTGGTATTCGAGCTGGGCCAGCTCCACCTGGAGCCGTCCTTCATGGGTCTGGGCATGCATCGCGAAGATGTCCAGGATCAGCCGGCTGCGATCGATCACCTTGACCTTGAGCAGCTCCTCCAGGGCCCGTTGCTGGGAGGGCGACAGCTCGTCGTCGGCGATCAGGACATCGAAGCCGGTCTCGCTCTTGGCGCTCAGGAGCTCCTCGGCCCGGCCCTTGCCGACATACCAGTTCGGGTCGGCGTGGCGCCGGTTCTGCCACTCCGCGCCGACCACCTCGGCACCGGCCGTGACGGCCAGGCTGGCCAGCTCGGCCAGCGAGTCCTCGGCCGTCCAGCCGTCGTCGGAATCGGTATCGACGGCCAGCAGGAAGGCGCGCTCAACCGGCGTGGCGAGCTCGATCAGGGTGGTTGCGGAACCGGCAGGGCTTCTCATGCGGTCGTCAGGATACCGGCTCATCGGCCAGGAACCGCTGAGCAGCCTCGAATGCGACTCCGAACGGGTCGGCAGCCCCATCCACGTCGAGCTGCACGTCACCGTAGGCGTCCACCCGGAACCAGGTCCGCTGGCGTCGGGCGAAGGCGGCATTGCGGGCCACGTTGACGGCCAGGAAGCCGGCCCGGTCGATCCGGCCGTCGAGCAGGTCGAACGCCTCCTGGTAGCCGATCGCACTGAGCGCCCGGAGCTGCGACCCGTATCGGAGGCGGAGCTGGGCGGCCTCGTCGGGCAGGCCACCGTCCAGCTGCCCGATTGCCCGCTGCTCGATCCGGGTCCGGTTGAGCTCGGGATCAAGGGTCAGGTTCAGGCGCAGGACCCGCCCGCCATAGCCGGTGGCGGCGGCCGGTGGTCCATCGCCGCGCAGGGTGGCGATCTCCAGGGCCCGGACAACGCGGCGCGGGTTGCGCAGGTCCGTGCGCGCCGCCGCCATCGGCGCCTCGCTGGTGAGCCGGGCGGCCAGCGCCGGCAAACCCTGGTCGACGAGCTCCACCTCCAGGCTGGCCCGCAGGGTTGGATCGGCCGGCGAGGCGTCCACGTCCAGGCCCGTCGCCAGGGCCCGCAGCCACAGGCCGGTCCCGCCCACGAGGATGGCCACGCTGCCCCGGCCCGCGAGGTCGGCCAGGACGAGCTGCGCGGCGCCGATGAAGCTGGCCACCGAGAACGGGCTATCCGGTTCGACCAGGTCCAGCAGGTGGTGGGGCACGCCCCGGCGCTCGGCTAGCGTTGGCTTGGCCGTCCCCACGTCCATCCCGCGATAGACCTGGCGCGAATCACCGGACAGGATCTCGGCCGGCTGGCCGGCCGCGGCCAGGGCGAGGGCGAGACGTACGCCAAGACCGGTCTTACCGGTGGCGGTTGGGCCGCCAATGACGACCAGGGGCGGTGACGCGGGCACGGCGCGCGCCGAACGGATCAGGCCAGCACTCCGCGGAGCGAGTACGGCCCCGCGTGGTTCACCCGCACGTTGACCAGCCGCCCGACGAGCTCGGCCGGGCCCGCCAGGTGGACGAGGGTATGCTGGCGGCTCCGACCGGCCAGGTGAACGCTGCCGGGCTCGTCGGCGACCTCTGGCCTGGCCAAGCTGGCGTCGTCCTCAGCATCGTGGTCGTGTCCGCGAGGCGGCACGATCGATTCGACCAGGACCTCGACGGTGCTCTCGGCGCGGGCGCGATTGCGCGCGAAACCGATCGACTCCTGGACGGCGAGCAGCTCGTTCAGCCGCCGGCGCTTATCTGCCGGCAAGACATCGTCGGCAAGCTGGGTCGCCGGGGTTCCCGGCCGGACGGAATAGGCGGCGGCAAAGACCTGGTCGTAGCCAACGGTCTCCAGGAGGCGCAGGGTGGCCTGGAACTGGGCCTCGGTCTCACCGCAGAACCCGACGATGACATCCGTGCTGATCGCAATTCCGGGTACCGCGTCGCGGATCCGGGCGAGACGCTCCAGGTAGTGCTCGATCGTGTACTGACGGCCCATCCGGCGCAGGACCCCGTCATCGCCCGACTGGACCGGCAGGTGGAGATGCTCGCAGACCGAGGCACAGTCGGCCATCGCCGCGATCAGTCGGTCGGACAGGTCCCAGGGGTGCGAGGTCACGAAGCGCAGGCGCGGGATGGCCGGCTGCCCGTCGGAGGTGCGCAGGCCGTCGATCGTGCGCAGGAGCTCGGCCAGGTCGGGCCGGCCGCGGCGATCCTGGTGGCGGCCCACGGACCGCTCGGGGTCGATCCCGTCGAAGCGCGCCTCGACAGGCAGGTCGTGGCCGTAGCTGTTGACGTTCTGGCCGAGCAGGGTGACCTCGCGGTAGCCGGCGGCCGCCAGCCGGCGCGCCTCGTCGATGATCTCGTCGAACGGCCGGCTGCGCTCTGGACCACGGCTGAAGGGCACGATGCAGTACGTGCACGTCTTGTCGCAGCCGTACACGATCGGTAGCCAGGCCGAGGTGGCTGACTCGCGCCGAACCGCGCCGCTGGTCAGGGCTGCGGCTCGGCTGTCGGCCAGGTGGTCCGCGGCGCCCACGACGGTCCGGCCGACGAGCGTGGTCATCCCGGTCGCAGTCAGGCCGATCGCGCCCGTCCCGATCGAGGCTTGGGCCGAAGCGAGGCCGAGTCGATCGACGAGCTCGGGCGCCTCGTCCGGTCGCAGGAAGAGGTCGACCGCCGGATAGCGCTTGCGCAGGCCGGCTCGATC
Organism: Candidatus Limnocylindrales bacterium; assembly: GCA_038220425.1. Taxonomy (GTDB): domain Bacteria; phylum Chloroflexota; class Limnocylindria; order Limnocylindrales; family CSP1-4; genus Palsa-1033. Next base: position 5,034 of record JBBRIV010000111.1, on the reverse strand, counting down.
GGGCTCGCGTACCGAACAGCCGGTCAGGACCACCCGCAGCCCCGGATTGGCCAGCTTCAGCCGGGCCAGGTGGCCCTGCCGGCCGATCACTTTCTGCTCGGCGGCCTCGCGGATCGCGCAGGTGTTGATCACGATCAAGTCGGCCGTCTCGAGATCGGTGGCTTCGTCGCAGCCGGCCTGGAGGAGTCGCCCGGCCATCTCCTCGGAGTCGCTCCGGTTCATCTGGCAGCCCAGCGTCCAGATCGCGAAGCGGGGCAGGGCCGGCGCGTCCGGGCGATACTCGGTGACCCGCTCGTCACCCGGTTGATCAGCCACTCGTCCCGAGCTCACGGGTGCCGGCGGCAGCTCGAGCATCGGCAGCAGGCGACTGGCGGGACTCGTGCCGTCAGTCATGGCCAGCCTGGACGATCCCAGGACGCTGGGCGAGGGCATTGAGCAGGCGTTCACCCACCACCTCGGGCACCCAGGTCCGGCTGTGCATCTCGGCGTACGACCCGGTATCGCCGTGGAAGTCACTGCCCCCGGTCTTGACCAGGCCGAGCTCATCGGCGACCCGGCCGACCGAGTCGAGATGCTCCTGGTCGAACGTCCGGTAGTAGACCTCGAGGCCACCCAGGCCGATCGCCTGCAGGTCGCGCAGGAGCGATACGTGCGCCTCTGCCTCCCCAAAATGGGCCAGCACCGGCAATCCGCCGGCGGCCCGGATGGCCTGGATCGCCCGGCCCGGACCAATCCCCTCGCGCGGCACGTAGGCCGACAAGCCCCGGCCCAGCCAGCGCTTGAAGGCCTGCTCAACCGATGTGGCGTGGCCGCTGGCGATCATCAGGCGGGCCACCGTGGGCCGGCCAAGGGACTCCGTTGCACTGAGATCGAGCCGGGCGGCCGCCGCATCAACGGACATGCCCTGCTTGCGCAGGATCTCGAGGGTCCGATCGAAGCGGATCCGGCGTCCCTGGCGCTGGCGGACCAGGACGGCCTCGAACGCTTCGTCGTCGGGGTTCACCCCGAAGCCCAGGATGTGCAGCTCCCCCTCGAACACGTCGGGCTGGCCATCCGTCAGGCAGTTGATCTCGACGCCGGGGATCAGCTGCAGCCCGGACGGCAGCGGGCCGGCGCCGGCTGCGCTGAGCTCGCGGTAGGCCGCCAGGTTGTCGTGGTCGGTGATCGCGAGGAGGCGCACTCCGGCCGCGCCAGCCTGTTCAGCCAGGGCCGCCGGCTCGAGGACGCCGTCGGACCGGAGAGTGTGGGTGTGCAGGTCGACCGCCGACGGGCCGGCGGGCACGACCGGGGTCATGGGGGCGGCATGGCGATCCCCCCGGGCGCTCAACTCAGACCTCGACGAGCTGCTGGATCCGCTCGATCGCGAGCGCACGACCGGTGGCCGGATCGATATCCACCTGGCAGGCGTTGAAAATCACCGGCCCCTCCCCCACTTCAAAGCGGGTGGGCAGGGCATTGATGAACCGAGGCAGGACGGTGGCCGGGTTGAATCCGATGACGCTGTAGACCGGGCCGGTCATGCCCAGGTCGGTCTGGTAGGCCGTGCCGCCCGGCAGGATCCGCTCATCACCGGTCACCACGTGGGTGTGGGTCCCCACGACCAGGCTGACCCGGCCGTCGAGGTGCAGCCCGAGGGCGTTCTTCTCGGAGGTGATCTCGCAGTGGAAGTCGACGATCCGAATCGGCGGCAGGGGCTCGGAGCCCTCATCGATCAACCGGTCGGCTTCAGTAAATGGGTTGTCGATCGGCTGCATGTAGGTCCGGCCCTGGAGGTTGATCACGGCCACGTGGCTGCCGTCGAGCGCCTCGTGGATCGCCCAACCCCGGCCAGGCACGTTGGTCGTGCCGTAGTTGAGCGGGCGCAGGATCCGGTCGCTGCGCTCCAGCTCCGGGTAGATCTCGCGCTTGTCCCAGATGTGGTTGCCCGAGGTGATCACGTCGACGCCGGCGCCAAACAGGAGGGCCGCCGTGGCCGGGGTGAGGCCCATTCCGCCGGCCAGGTTCTCACCGTTGGCCGTGACGAAGTCGATCTCGCGTGACCCGCGCAGGTCGGGCAGGAGCGCCTCAACAGCCAGCCGGCCGGGCTTCCCGATCACGTCGCCGATCATCAGAATCCGGCAGGCACCGGCCGGCCGCGGCGCATTGCCGTTGGCCGGGTTACCGAGGCGGACCGATCCGTGTGCCTGGCCCGGACCTGAGCCCCGCTCGCCTACTTCGCGTACTCTCGGATCGTGCTTGGCACGACCATATTGCAGCATCGTTGCAGCATCGTGATACACTCCGACTAGTCTGCGCGGGCGGCCCGGCCGAGGTTGGCGACCGGACCAGCGACACGCTCGACTCGGAAAGGACCCGAGCCATGACGGAGGCTACCACGCGACCGCGCCGGACTCCCGGTGCTGGGAGCATCTATGAAGCGGGCGACCTCTTCCGGGGCGCCTACGTCGTCACCGATCCGCTCACTCAGCGGCGGATCCGCCGATATGTCTCGGGCCACTCCCGGGCGGAGGCCGGCCGACGACTGCGCGAGGCGATCGCCGCAAGTCACCGCGATGCCGAGGCGGCCACGTCCCCCACCCTCGTCTGGTGGGCCACCCGCTGGCTCGACACCGTCGCCCACCGCGTGCGCCCCGCCACGCTGCGCAGCTATCGGGGCGTGATCAGCCGCCACGTGATCCCGGGCCTTGGCTCCTGGCAGCTCTCGGACCTCCGGCCCGGCGATGTGGAGCGTTGGACAGCCGGACTGACCGAGCGCGGCCTGCGACCGTCGACCGTGGCCCTGTCGCGGCGCGTGCTCGCGGCCTGTCTGGCGGATGCCGAGCGGGACGACCGCGTGCAGCGCAACGCCGCCCGCATGGCCCATGCACCCAAAGTCGAAGGCACGACGCGCCGGCGGACGCTCACGGCACTCGAGGCGCGTGGGCTTCTCGAGCTCGCCCACGACGACGCCGAGGTCGGGCTGCTCGTCACCCTGGCACTCGGGACGGGCGCCCGCGTTGGCGAGTTGCTGGCACTCACCTGGCCGGACGTCGACCTGGCAGCCGGGACCGTCTCGATCCACGGCTCGCGCTCCCGTGCGGGTGTCGGCCCGACGAAGAGCGGCCGGGGCGTCCGGATCGTCGCGCTGCCATCGTTCGTGCTGGTTGCGCTCCGCGCTGAGACGCGCCGGGACGGCCCCGTCGTGGCGACGGCCGAGGGCTACCCGATCATCCCGGAGCGGGAGAATGAGCGCTGGCGGAGGCTGCGCGGGCGAGCCGGTCTGGACGGGCTCCGGTTCCATGACCTGCGCGGGACCTATGCCACGCTCGCGCTGGCCCGGGGCGTCCCGGCGAAGGCGCTCGCCGACGTGCTCGGCCACGATCCGGCTGTCCTGCTCCGGACCTATGCCGGCCCGATCGAGAACGGCCGGGAGGCGATCGCAGCGGCGATCGGGGAGGCCCTCGGTGGGTAGGCCACGGGGTAGGCCCGCCTTGAGCGATCTCGACCGGATGGAGCTCGAGGGCCGCTACCTCCATGCCCGCTCCGAGCTCGCCAGGCTCAACGGGCGACTACCCAGCGTCGCGGAAGTGGCGGATCACATGGAGGTGTCAGCCCGAACCGTGACCACGATCCGGGCTGGGATGCGAGCGTGGCGGCAGGCAACGGCTGCGGCGCTAGGCTGGGAGGACTGGTCTGCTGAACCGCTGCACCCGGCGGACGGGGCGACCAGCAAGGGCACGCTGATCCTCGGCGGATACGCCGCGGGTGAGATGACCACGGCTGAGGCGGCAGACGAGCTGGCCAGCCTGGGATTGCCCGCCGACGAGCGCGAGCTGCGACGCTGGCGGGCAGGACGGCTACAACCCGAATAGATTGCGTAGCGGCCCCCTGCCTGCGGCCCGTGGCGCGGCTTAGCGTGCACCCATGGCTACAGATTGGCCGCCGGTCCGGCGGGTAACGCTCAACCTCCCGACCGACGTCGGGACCGCGCTCCGTGAGCGCTCACTTCGCGAGGAGCGACGCGTCCAGATCGAGGCGACTCGCCTGCTTCGCGCTGCGCTGGTTGCGGCAGGCTACCTGCCCGACCTGCCCGATCGGCCCGCCCGATGACGCCCGAGCTGCGCCTCCTGCGTGCCCTGGACGAACTGCGCGACGCGATGGCCGCGGTCCTTGCCGTTCGCCGGGAGCCTGACGAGCCGGCGGAACTCCTGACCCTGACCGCCGCGGCTGCCCGTCTCGGGCTGTCCAGGTCGACGGTCACCAGGTGGGCCGACGACGGTCGGCTGCGGACCGTCGGCGGTAGCGGCGGTCGGCGCGTCCCCCGCGCTGCTCTCATCGAGGTCGCCCAACCATCCGGTCCCGCGGTCGGTGCCGATGTTTGGCGCAAGAAGGCCGCCCCGGCGATCGTAAGTCCCGGGACGGCCACGTCGGAGGTGCAGGCCAATGCACGCCCGACAGGCTGATCCTACACCCCTCCGAATCGCGGATCCCTGGCTGGCCGCTGCTGCCCGGCAGCTGGCCGAGCACCCTGATCCGGTCCCGCTGGGACCGATCGACGGGCCGGCCTTCGAGTTTGATCCGGCCGCCGAAGACGAGCAGCGCGAGATCGCCGAGCACATTCGCGCCGGCCTCCGCCGCCTAGACGATGAGCTCGCGGCGCCGACGATCGGCGACCTGACCGCGTTCGACCTGCCGTCCGGTCCGCCGCCGGAGCAGCTTGCCGAACCATTCCTGACGCCCGAAGGCGTGACCGTCATCTACGGCAAGGGCGGGACCGGGAAGGGCCTCATCGCCTGCTACCTCGTCATGCGCCTCGTCCGGGCCGGCCACGTCGTCATGGTCCTCGACTTCGAGTACCACCGACACGAATGGGGCAGCCGGCTACGCGGGCTCGGCCTGACCGATGACGAGCTCCGGCGCATCCACTGGCGATCGCCGAGCTCGGATGACTGGACCGAGACCAAGGGCACGATCGGCCAGGTTCACAAGCTGATCCGGACCGACTGCGATGCGCTCGAAGTCACGTTCGTCGTGGTGGACAGCTACACCGTGGCG
>JBBRIV010000110.1:0-8986 GCA_038220425.1 Candidatus Limnocylindrales bacterium | reverse complement strand
GTCTGGATCCGGTTCGCCGTGCCGTTCATCTTCGGCGCATTCGTCGTGGCCGGCTTCGCCCCGTGGAACCTGATCCTGCTCACACCACTCGACGTCATCTTCGCCATCTGGACACTGGTCGAGCTGCGGCGCTCAGGCAGCTAGCTCGGCCGGGAGCCCGAAGCGGGCAATCAGTCCGGGCTCCACGAAGACGCTCATCCGGGCGATCCGCGCATCGCCCGGAAGAGCGTCCAGGACCAGCACGGCGTAGGCCTGCAGCGGATCCAGCCCCGTGCCCGAGTAGATGACAAAGGTCGGGCCACCGTTGGATCGGACGGCTTGCAGCCGGATCCGGGTGCCGGCGACAAAGACCGAGCCGGCCAGGAATAGCCCGATCTCGGTCGCTCCAGCGATCACCAGGCCGGGCGGCATCGATACGACCGCGTCGTCGCGCAGGAGCGCGACCAGGCCGGCCACGTCGGCGGCCTCCCAGGCTCGAACGTAGCGTTCGAGGAGTGAGCGCAGCTTGCCCGCCTGGGCGACCGTGGTTCGCTCGGCAACGGCGCTCGCCGGGGCGTACCGACTTGCGACCGTCGTTCGAGCCCGGTGCAGGGCGCTGTTCACGGCCGGCACGCTGAGATCCAGCAGGCTGGCCACCTCGGCCGCGTGCCAGCTCAGGACATCGCGCAGGATGAGCACGGCCCGTTGGCGGGGCGGCAGCACCTGGAGCGCGGTCAGGAACGCCAGCGAGATCGACTCGTGCGAGTCATAGCGGGCCTCGGGCCCAGCCGCCGTGTCCTCGAACAGGTCGACCGGCGAGGGCCCAACTTCGAGGCTGACCGGGCCGGGTCCGCCGCGCTTCCGCCGCTCGATCGCGTCGAGGCAGGCGTTGGTGGCGATTCGATACAGCCAGGCCCGAAACGAGATCGCCAGCTGAAACGTTTCGCGACCGTGCCAGGCCCGGACCAGGGCCTCCTGGACGGCGTCCTCGGCATCGTCGACCGAGCCCAGCATCCGGTAGCAGTGCACGAGCAGCTCGCGCCGATACGGGTTGGCCAGCTCGCCGAATGCCTCGGCCGACTCGCCGATCAGGGCGGCCAGGGTTAGCGCCTCACCTGCGTGTCGTCGAATCGATTGGCCGGCCAGCCTGATGCTCCCGGCCGGCAGCTGAACAGGCGACCGGCCAGCGGCTCGTTGGCGAGCTGCTCGGGGCTGAGCTCACTGCGGGCAGAGGTGATGTACAGGTCGGCCAGGTCGGGCCCGCCGAACGTGCAGCTGGTGACGTGGCTGGTGGGCAGATGGATGATCGTGTCCAGCTCGCCGGTCGGCCTGAAGCAGCGCACGACCGAGCCGCCCCAGACGGCCAGCCACAAGCGACCCTCGGTATCGAGGGTGAGCCCGTCCGGCGTACCACTGCCCGCCGGCAGGCTGACGAACGGCCGCCGATTGCTCAGCCCGGTCCCACCTGGGTCAAGGTCGAGCCGGTCGATCCGGAGCGTGGGCGTGTCGACGTAGTACATCGTCCGTCGGTCGGCCGTCCAGTCCAGGCCGTTGGAGATGGTGACGTCGGCGATCGCCAGGGTCACCCCAAGGTCCGGGTCGAGGCGGTACAGGCTGCCCGCCTCGGGTCGCTTGTCGAGGCCCAGCGTGCCCGCCCAGAAGCGGCCCCATGGATCGGCCTTGCCGTCGTTCATCCGGATCGTGGGATCGACCGGGTCGAGCTCGGCCAGCCGCTGGACCCGGCCGGAATCCAGGTGGACCAGCACGAACCCGGTGGCAACCGCAGCGACCAGGTCGCCACTCAGCGTCGGGGCAATCGAGCCGACCATCTCGCCCAGCTCGATCGTCCGGGTCCGGCCGGTCGCCGGCTCGAGCAGGTGGACCTGCCCCGCGGTGATATCGACCCAGGCCAGCTGGCCGCGGTCGGCCAGCCAGATCGGCCCCTCGCCGATGTCGTTCGCGGCCAGGTTGGTTTCGACCAGCTGGGCTTCGATCTCGCGCACGGTCGGGCTCATGGAATCGACCGGTCGAACCAGGTTCCGCCGGGTCCGTTGTAGCTGGTTCCTTCGCCCCACACTGCGATCGTGGCTCCGGTATTCGTGATCGCCACTTCGCCGTAGTCACCGTAGGGCTGCCCGTAGCCGGCCGCCGACTTGTACGGCGCACCGCTCGATCGGTTCGACAGGCGCACCTCGGCGGACCAGGTCTTGCCGCCGTCCCTGGAGCTGCGGAACCAGGTATTCCAGCCGGCGGCCCCGTTGCGGTCGTCCTGGTACCACAGCCGGAAGTCGCCTTTGCCCGTGCCTGCCGCCCCGCCGAAGGCGGCATTCGTACCCAGTGGGCCGCCGTCCAGGTCGGTCCGCTTCGACCAGGTCAGGCCGCCGTTGCTCGACGACCGGACAAAGACCCGTTGCGGCCCCGAGGGCACCGAGGCGCCCTGGTACATGACGACCAGCCGGCCGGTCGAATCCATGGCCATCGGGGACGACGGCCCGTAGAACTCGAGGGGGCAGCCGTCCGACACGCACGGTGGCTGCTGGGAGACGGTGTCGATCAGGGTGTTATGCCAATGCCGGCCGCCATCGGTTGAGCGGATGGCCACAACCCGGACGGGCCCGGTGCTGGCCTGGGTGTAGGTGGTCTCGGCGAAGGTCACGGTTCCATCAGGAGCCACTGCGCCCGAGTAGGCGAACCAGTAGCGGGTGTCCGAATTTGTCTTGACCGGGGCCGCGAAGCTCGCCCCGAAATTGTGGGAGACCGAAATGTACGAGTCGCTGGCATTCCAGGCGATGTATACGTCGCGACCGGTGGCCGAAATCGCCAGGGCCGGTTTGTCGCCGAAGGCAATCGCGGGCGTCTTCAGGGTGATCGGATGGGTCCAGGTGACGCCATGGTCATTCGATTTCGAGAAGACCACGCCGGGCACGTAGTCGTTCAGCCACGCGGCGTAGATGGCGCCCTTCCGGGTGACCTCGATCTGGGGATCGTTCTGGGCCGAGACGCCCTTGCAGGCACACAGGAACCGGTCGCTGCCAAAGGTTCGGCCGCCGTCGCTGGAGACCTTCAGGATGAGCGCCGGGTCGGGGCAATCCGAACAGGCCTTCGCTCCGCCGTAGCGGGTGGTCAGGATGTAGACGTAGGACTGCCCGGGGTCAGCTGCCACTGCTGGCTCCCAGTCGTTGCTGGTCCGGGAGCCGAGCAGGGTCTCGCCGGCCCAGCCCGGATGAGCCGCCGCGACCGTGGTCGGGCGTGCTCGCGTTGCTGACGCTGGGCCCGTGGATACCGCGGTGGCCGGCGCAACGGCCACGCCGAGGCTGGCCGCAGCGAGGACGGCCGCCAGGAGTGACCGGTGCAAATGCGACGCGCGCAGGTGCGACCCCGGCCCGTCCGGCCGCACGACGTGGATGTGGCTCATTGCGGGCTCCAGGACGACTGCCGGCCACGACGAAGGCTCGTCGACGTGCCGAACCGCAGGGTGCGGACAGGATACGTTTGGTCAGGTTGAGCTGTATCCGGACTGCTCCGGATCCGGTGCGTCAATGCACCAGGTCGGGGCCGGCGGCCACGTCGGCGAATGCTTCGCCCAGGCCGTTGACCAGCACGTCGATCTCGTCCGGCGTGATCACGAACGGCGGGCTGACGTGGATGGCGTGGCCGCGCAGGACGCGGGTCGCGATGCCCCGGCGAAGTGCCGCCGCGACCACCTTGTCGGGTGCCCCGGGGTCAGCCGCGAGCACGTCCGGCCGGAGGGCAACCGCGCCGGTCAGGCCGACCGTCCGGATCTCGCCAACCAGGGGCGCATCGGCCAGCCGACGCAAGGCCACGTCAAGGATTGGCTCCAGCTGGGCGACCCGACCGACCAACGCCTCTCGTTCGAGGATGTCCAGGTTGGCCATGGCCGCGGCACAGGCGCCGGCGTGGCCCGAATACGTGTAGCCGTGCCGGAAGATCGCGCCGGGCAGGGCCGTGTCCCAGAAGGGTTCCCGGACCCGTTCGCCGACGAAGACACCACCCAGGGGCATGTAACCCGAGGTGACGCCCTTGGCAAAGGTCACCAGGTCGGGCTGGATGCCGTAGCGCTGGGAGCCCCACAGGTGGCCCGTCCGGCCGAACCCGGTGATCACCTCGTCGGCGATCAGCAGGATGTCGTGCTCGCGGCACAGGCGCTGGACCTCGGCCCAGTAGGACGGTTCGGGCGGGATGACTCCGCCGGCGCCGATCACCGGTTCACCGACGAATGCCGCGATCTCGGCGCCCCGCCGCTCGAACAGGGCTCCCAGCGATTCGGTGTCGTGGGCGCCGACGTTGATCACCTCGTCGATGAATGCGCCGCCGTAGCCGGCCTGCATCGACGGGATCCCGGTGAGCGACGTGCCCCAGGCGTGCATCCCGTGGTAGCCGTGCTCGCGCGACACGAGGATTCGCTTGGCCGGCTTGCCCAGCAGGTCCCAGTAGCGGCGGACCAGCTTGGCAGCCGTATCGATCGCGTCGGAGCCGCCCGAGCCCAGGAACACGACGGGATTGGGGATCGGCGCCAGCGCCGCCAGCCGTTCGGCCAGGGCGATCGTCGGCTCGCTGGTGTAGGCCCCGAACGACGAATAGGCGTGCAGCCGGACCAGCTGATCGGCAACGGCGTCGGCAATCTCGCGCCGCCCATAGCCCACGTTGCAGTACCACAGCGCCGCGGTGGCATCCAGGAAACGCCGGCCGTCGGTCGCCTCCAGCCACACGCCCTCGGCGCTCCGAATCACGACCTCGGCGTCCTTGACCGTGTGCATATCGGCGAACCCGTGCCAGAACGAACTCATGCCGCCTCCAAGCCAGCCACCCCAGGCGAACAGAGTGCCCGAACCGCGCCCGCCCTGCTTGTCCCGGGACCAGGCTTGTGTCGCGATCAGCCCGGGGGCGTGAGCCGGATCATTGGGATCAGGCGGCCTGCGGTTTTGGCCGGGTAGTCACCGAACGCGGGACTGGCCTCGACGTGGCGATCCCACAGGGCGTCCCGGTCGGCGCCCTCGGCCGGCACGGCCCGGGTCTTGAATGGGGGCCGGCCATCAGCTTCGACGGTGACCTCCGGATTGGCGACCAGGTTGGTGTACCAGGCCGAATGGGTGGGAGCGCCACTGTTACTGCCGGCTACGACGTAGGCCTCGCCGTCACGGGTGTAGGCCAGGATCGCGGTTCGCGGCTGTCCGGTCTTTGCTCCTGTGGTGGTCAGGATGAGCAGGGCGCGGCCGGCCATCGGGCCGCCCGTCGCCCGGCCACCGTTGGCCCGCAGGTCGGCAAGGAGCCCCCTGGTGAATGCCTGTGGGTCCCAGTCAGCCATCGATCGCCCTCCTGTGTCGTGTCGTGGTGTCGTGTAATGGTCTCAGCCTCAACTATTGCACGATCAACGACATGGCGGCTGCGGCGGACTACGAGCCGGGCCGCGGTGGGGTCCCGCGTTGACGAATTGGCCGATCGGTGCTAGAAACAATGCCCCGCGCACGGTCCGGGATTCCGCCTGCCCGCCGCCCTCGGCGCAGGACTCCGCTCCCACCGGGCTGCGCCTACGCCGAACACAGACTCCCTGGAGGACGACCCACCCCGTGAGCTTTTCCGATGTTGAAACCAGCCCGGCGACCAGCGCTGCCTCGGCCCTTCGCCAGAAGCGCCAGCTCGTTGAGCAGGCCATCGACCAGGCGACCGCAGCCCACTGGACCGAATCTGCCGAGACGAATCGGCGGATCCTGGAAATGGGCCCCGACGCCGAGGCCGAGAATCGCCTGGCCAAGTCGCTCTGGGAGCTGGGCGAGCTGGGCTCTGCCCGGGAGCACTACCAGACTGCCCTTGCCCTCGATCCCACCAACCGGATCGCCGAGCGGAACATCGACCGCCTGCGCGTCCTGCTCGTCGAAGCCGGCGAGAAGACCGTGCCGGCAATGGAGGGCAGCAAGGCGCCCGTCTCGATCTTCGTCGAGGAGACCGGCAAGACCGGCTTCGCCTTCCTGACCGACCTGGCCGATCCGCGCAAGCTGGCCCAGGTCAATCCCGGCGACGCCGTTGAGCTCACCCCCGAAGGCAACCGCCTGCTGGCCTTCAGCAACGGGATGCGGATCGGCATCGTCGAGCCCCGGGTGGCGGCCCGCCTGCTCAAGCTGATGGCCGAGGGCAACAAGTACTTTGCCGGGGTCACCTCGCTTGGTGACAAGGACGTCCGGATCATCATTCGCGAGATCTTCCAGGACCCCCGTAACTACGGCAAGGTCAGCTTCCCCACGGCAGCCAAGTCCACCGACCTCCGGCCGTACACCAAGGGCACCCTGATCCGCGAGGAGATGGACCTCGACGACGACCTCGAAGAGGACGACGAGGACGACGAGATCGAAGACCTCGATCGCGCCCTGCCAGTGGATGTCACCACCGACGAGGCCTTCGTCGAAGAGCCCGACGAGCTCGACGAGCCGTAATCCGGGGTCAGCTCAGGCTCGCGTCGAGCCTCGACCGCGCCCCGCTTCGAGGGCCAGCCGCTCGGCCTCGAGCTGAGCCGAGATTCGTGTCCGCGATCGATCCCAGCGGCCGATCGCGCGGCGCGTCTCACGGGCCGGGAGCTGGCGCTGGCCCCAGTGGGCCAGCTGGTAATCGGCTGCCAGCAGCTCCAGCTCGAGGCTGCCCACGCCCTGGCGATGGAGCCGCTGGGCGTGCGCGGCGGGCGTCTCAGTGGTCCGACGCCCACCGTCGGCAAGGGCCTCGAGAAGCTGCAGCGTGGCCAGGTAGGCGGCTTCGGCCGTTGCCGGCACGAGGATCGTCGAGTTACGTCGGAACCGATCGCGAGCCCGGCGCAACCAGCTCAGCCCGGGGCGCTCGGCTTGCAGCCCGGAATCGTCGGTGATGCGCCGGGCCGCAGGCCCAGGCCGTCGTGGCCGGCGTTTGCGCACGGCCACCAGCGCGATCAGGGCCAGGCCGAGCAGGATCAGCACGATCAGGAGCACGACGGCCACCCAGTTGAGCTCGTTGGTGACGTTCTGGGCCGGCGCCACGGGAGGGGTTGGCCGGCTGCTATCGGAGCCGTGCATGAGTCGGTACACGGTCGTGCCCACCGCGACCACGACCACGATCGCGATGATGCCCCGAATCGCCGATGTACCGGGCCGTGGTGGGCGATCGCGGGTGCTGATGAGCGAGGCGACGAACAGGCCAAAGATCACGACTTCGGGGAAGCCGCCCAGGTTCAGGACCGTCGGAACCAGCGTCGTCAGGGCCTGGCCCAGCTGGACGGCCGCGGCCGTGAGCAACCCGAGCAGCGCGCCCACGAGGATGATCCAGGAGCCGTTCCGCCACCAGGCGATCCCGGTCCGAAGGGCGACCGCGTGGACCCTGCGCAGCGCCAGGGACGCGATCCCACTTGTGACAAACAGGAGCGTCGGGCCGAGGGCCGCTGTCCCGAACGCCGACCGGGCCGGGTCCGGCAGCAGCCCGGCATACAGCCAGGTGAAGACCACCGCGCCGATCGATCGGGCCAGCGGCCGGCCGGCCTGATCCGGATCGTCGATCGCTCGGCCACCAAACGCGCCACGGATCAGTGCGATCCCGAGCAGCCAGCCGCCGGGATGCGCTCCAGCGGCGCCGAGCAGATCGCCCGAAAAGAGTCTGCCAACGAGCTCCGGCGAGCCCAGCATCCCGACGACAGACAGTCCGATCGAGAACAGCCCGATCAGGCGCATCGACGGTTCGGCTGAGCGCTCGAGCCACGCACCGGCCAGCGCCCCGGCCACGGCCACGATCGCGAACGCGGCTGGGCCGAGGGGGCTCGGGGCCCGGGCGACGGATTCCACGGCCAGGTAGACCACGAAGATCCAGGCACCTTCGGTCAGCCCTGCCAGGGCCGGGCCGACGGCCTCAGCCCACCAGTTCGAGCGCACGGCTCGTCCTCCAGGGCCCGTCCAGGCGAACGGCCCGGGCGCCGATCCCGAGCCGGCGGACCAGCCCGGCGTGGCCCACCGCCAATGGGCCGAGCAGCACGAACTCGATCGCAAAGCCACTCCGACGGAGCTGGCGGGCCGTGGCCAGGCTCGAACGCGGATCGCGCGCGCTGACCACGACCAGCTGGGTCCCGGGCCGGGCCACCTGGGCCATCGCGGCCAGCAGCACGGGGAACGGCCCAGCCGGGAATCCGTTCAGCCGGGCCAGGAAGTCGCCGATCCGGCCGCTCTGGCCGGTAGCCCGACTGGGCGCGACATAGCCCATCCGGCGAGCGCCTCCCGAGAACGCGGCGGCGGCGAGTCCACAGGCGGCGCCGGCCTGTTCGAAGCGCCGGGCCAGGGAGGCAGCCACGATGCACAGCTCTTCCAGACGGTCCGTTTCTGCCGGCTCGTCGCCATCGCCGGTGCGCGTGTCGATGTCAAGGATCACGATGACATCGCGTTCACGGGCCGGGTCGAAGCGCTTGACGACGGGCTGACCGAGCCGGACGGTGGCCCGCCAGTGGAGGCGCCGGACCGGGTCGCCGGCGGCGTACGGCCGGACCCCGGCGAATCGGCTGGGGTCGTCGATCCGGCCGGTTCGGGTGGGCCGTTCGCCATTCCAGTCGTGGCGGGCATCGAGGACGTCCGTGGCCACCAGCCTGGGCCGGACGACCAGTGTCGCCGGCATTGAGCGTTCCTCGTGCCCGATCGTGCGACCCAGGATGTCCCCGGCCGATACCTGGACCAAGTCGAAGCGATGCACGCCACGGTGACCCGCGATGATCGACAGCCGGCGGGTTGCCCGGCGATACGGTGCCAGGCTCCAGGCATTGTGCAATTCCCAAGCGGCCGATTGGCCGGTCGTCTCGGTGCCGTTTGGCGAGCGGTTCTCGACGAGGCGCAGATCGAGCGCCCCGGGCAGGGCTTCGGTCACGACCAGCCAGGGCAGCGGCAGGGGGTCCCGATTGCGGACCGTCAGGATGACCTCCACCCGATCCCCGCAGATGACCCGCTCGCGGCCCAGGCTGCGGCTGACCACGAGGCCGCGCAAGCCGCGGTCGACG
>JBBRIV010000109.1:0-9002 GCA_038220425.1 Candidatus Limnocylindrales bacterium | reverse complement strand
CGCTCGTCAGATGCCTGGTTGGGCGCGGCTGGGGCAGCCGGGCCGTACGACACATCGCTCCGGGTCAACCCGCCGCTGCGCGACCGGCTTGACGCGGCGGCCTGCCTGGCCGCGCTCCTCGACGGCACCGCCGATGCCGTGGCCACCGACCACGCGCCCCACAGCCGGGTCGACAAGGCGGTCGAGTTCGGCCTGGCGGCCAACGGGATCAGCGGCATCGAGACGGCCCTGGGCGTCCTGCTGGCCGCGGTGGATGCGGGTCAACTGCCCCTTCGCCGAGCCATTGCCGCCCTGACCAGCGGTCCGGCGACGATCCTCCAGGCGAGCGGCTGGCTGGGCAGTCGAGGCCTGGTCGAGGGCGCAGCTGCCGACCTCGTCGTGGTCGACCGCTCCGAGACGTGGCGAGTTGAGCCGGGCTCGCTGCGCTCCAAGGGCAAGAACAGCCCGCTCCTCGGCCGCGACCTGCCCGGCCGGGTCCTGCTGACCGTGGCCGGGGGCCGCCTGGCCTACGAGGCCTGAGCCATCGCCACGCTCGATTCCGCCGGTGACGCACTCGAGGCGGAGCTCAGCGGGCTCGGCCTGCCGTATGCGCTGCTGGCGTGCGACCCGGCCCTGGCCGATACGGCGGCCTTCTGCGCAGCGTACGGCTACTCGCCGGGCGACTCGGCCAACACGATCGTCGTCGTGGCGAAATCCGATCCACCGATGTATGCCGCCTGCGTCGTCCTGGCCACCACGCGCCTCGACGTCAACCATGCCGTTCGAGCCAGGCTGGGCGGCCGCCGGACATCCTTCGCCTCGTTCGAGGAAGCTCGCGCCCTGACCGGCATGGAGCTGGGCGGGGTCACCGTCTTCGGCCTGCCGCCCGGCCTCCCGATCCTAATCGACCGGCGGGTCATGGACCGGCCCGAGATCATCCTGGGCGGCGGCAGTCGATCGTGGAAGGTCAAGGCACCGCCGGCCATCCTGCTGGCACTTCCCGGCGTCGAAGTGATCGACGGCCTGGCCCTGGAACCACCGGCGCCTAGCTGCTGCGCTGCGCGGGTGGTGGCGGCTCGCCAGGCCCGCCCGGCCCGATGGTTCCTGCGGCGCGACAAACGGTCAGTTTTCGGGCGTTTCGCCGCGTGGCGAGCGAGGGATTCGGGCAACGGCGCCCGCGCCACGCTCAGGCCTGGCTGAGAATCGGTGGCGAAGACCCGGATTTGGGTCGAATTGGGGCTCTAGACCTGGAAATCGGGCCGTTTGTAGCGCCGCAGGAACCAAGTGCCCGAGCGAGCGCCCGAACCCATTGGCGGAGCTGAGCGCCCGGAACGGCGCAGGCGCCCGAGACCGAGCCCGCGGTCAGGGACCAGCGTTGGGGTCTTGCAGGGTGCTGTCGAGCACCAGTGACCTCGATGGTTGGGCGGGCCCCACCTGGGAGCTCACCGTCATTCGAATGATCCAGATGTTGGGTGCCGCTGGATCGTTGCTGGGGATTCCCGTCAACTCGGTCAGGTTGGCCGCTGTGGCCGCGGTCAGCGAGATGATCGAGGAGGAGTTGCCGCTTCCCAAACCCTGGGTCACCGCTTGGATGACCTGGCTGGGTGTGTGAATGGGCTTGACCCCGTCGCCCAGGCCAATCCAGACACTCGGCCCCTGGGCCACGCCGGCGATCCAGGCGACCTGGTCCACCACGAACGACAGGTCGCAGCCGGCGTTGCCGCCGCCGGGCCGGGCCGCACACTCGGGAGAGCGTGGATCGCCGAACTGGCCGATTAGGATCACCTCGCGGGGCTGGACGTTGGCAGCCAGGCCACTGACACTCGCCCACGGATCCGGGGCGGTGGTGCCGGGCAGGACCAGCGGTCGGATCGCCGGGAATCCCGAGGGCGGGACCAGGTCGTACAGGAACGTGGCGTCGTTCGCCACCAGGATCGTGCCCGGACTGTCGAGCAGGGCGAGCTGGGTGTCGCTGCAGGCATTGGGCTTGCCGGTCGTCTGCGCCAGCGGGCAGCCCTCAGGGGCGCGATTGTTGGACAGATAGCCGCCAACCGCGACGTACGAACAACACGAGCCCGAGGGCGAGATCGCCTGGAGAGCCTGTCCGACGGATTGCACCCTCAGGCCCTCGATCGTCGTTGGAAAGCCGCCCGCCAGGGGGATCACGCTGGGCGCCGAGGCCAACGGTCCCCACATCTGGCCGGTCGCGTCGTCGATCGCCAGCCAGCTTGGGGCGCCGGCCAGGTGCCCGCGCACGAGCCAGACCGAGCGCCCGTCGGCGGACGGACCGCTGGGATCAGCCTCGACCGGCGAGAAGTCCCTACCATCAGGCAACCACCTGACCGGGCCGAAGTCCAGGACGACCCCCCCGGGTTGGACGTGACCCCGGACCAGCGCGACCACGTCTGCCGGACTCAGCGCCGTAGTGAGCCCCGTGCCGTGGGCGCCATTGGCCTGGACGATGCCACTGAGGTTGGCCACGGCGTCAACCACGAAGGCCGGATCGCAGGCCAGTGCCTGAACGGAGGCAGCCGGGCAACCGCTCGCCCGATCATCGTGGAAATGGCCGACCAGGACGAGCGGGGTCGGCTCAACGGTGGGGTGCGTCTCGAGCGGATTCGTGACCGGCAGGTCCGGCTTGCGTATCGGCGCGACGAAGACTGTCTGGAGCGCGCTGGCGCCATCGGGCTGGGGCAGGGTGGCCCCATCGGGACCGAAGAGCGGCGTTGCCGACGACAGCAGGTGCGTCGTCCACGGTTCACTGCACGGAACAACGGCCTGCCCGGTCGAATGGCAGACCTGGAGGTTCAGGATGGCTGTGAGCCAGCCACCGACCGCCAGCTCGGCTGGAACCCGCGGTTCTTCGGCCCCCTTGGCAGTGGCGGCTGCCACGCTGATGACCGGCAGTCCGGCGGCGGTCGCCGGGAAGGGTGACGAGGGTTCCGGCGCGTGCGTTGGCAGCACCTTGGAGACCACGTTCGACTGGCTCACGACCACGGCCAGGCCCACGACCAGGGCCACGCCGGCAAACGCGATCGCGCCACGGCGTCGGGAGGGCGATCGCACTCCCGATTCAGGCGGTTGGCTCCGGGGAGCGTCGGCCGCCCGATCACCGGAACGAGCGATGGGCTGGTTCGCGATTTCGATGATCTCGGCCCGTTCGTCGCCCGGACCGTCCCCGCCAGTGATCATGGCTGGAACCTCAGCTCTCGGTGGCCAGGACCGTCAGGTCTTCGAGCAACCGGTCGATATCCGACTCGACCGTCAGGAAGTTGACGATCCCGGCTCGCAAAAAGGTGCGTCCGCCCAGGCGCGTTGTTGACAGCCAACCGTCACCGGAGGCCTCGAGGGCAACCTGGAGCGCGTCCTGGTGGGCGTCAAGAGCCACGGGATCCAGGCCGGCCGCCGCTGCCCGACCACCGGGCAGGTGCCGGAAGCAGACCACACTCAGCTCCGGTTTGACCGGCACCGCCTCGAAGTCGTCCCGTTCGGCGATCCGCCCGGCGAGGTAGGTAGCCAGGTCGTTGTTGGCCTCCACCAGGCGGCCCAGGCCCTCGCTTCCGAGGTGCTTCCAGCTGAGCCACAGCTTGAGGGCCCGAAAGCGGCGCGTCCCCTCCATCGAGCGCTGGTAGAAGTTGAGCGGCTCGGCATCGCCGACCCCGTCGCCCGGGGCATGGGCATCCGCCTCGACTTCGCCGCCCCGGTAGTACTCGGGGCTGCGATGAAACGTCTCGAGGAGCTGGGCGCCCCGGCGCATGACCAGGGCACCGATGTCATAGGCCTGGAAGAACCACTTGTGCGGATCGATCGTGACCGAATCGGCCCGCTCCAGGTCGGCTACCCGGCCGGCGTCCCGGGCAGACAGGCGGACCGCGCCGCCGTAGGCGGCATCCACGTGCAGCCACAGGCCCTCGCGCTCGGCGATGTCGGCCAGCTCGGCCGTCCGGTCAACTGCCCCCGTGTTGGTCGAGCCGGCCACGGCGCAGATCGCGAACGGCCGAAGCCCGCCTGCCTGGTCCTGGGCAATCGCCGCGGCCACGGCACGGCCGCGCAGCCGGAACTGGTCGTCGGCCGCCACCACGTGGAGCGTCTCGGTGGGGAAGCCCAGCTCGTCGAGGGCCCGGGCGATCGAAAAGTGGGCCTGGTCCGAGGCGTACACCCGGACCCCCTCGAGCTCCCGGCCGCGCGGCGGACGAGCCAGGCCCAGGATTCGGGCCAGGTGGACGTCACGGGCCACGGTCATGGCCATGAAGTTGGCCATCACCCCGCCCGAGGTCAGGACCGCGAAGCTGTCCGGGCCGTAACCCACCAGGCTGCATAGCCAGCGGCCGACCTCTTCCTCGACGAACGCACTCGAAGGGCCGGCGTGCCAGACGTCGACGCCCTGGTTGAGGATCTGGGCGAGGACCTCGCCCACGATCGACATGAGCAGCGGCGGCGGGGTGAAGTAGCTCAGGGCGCGCGGATGGTAGGCGTTCAGGTTGTGCGGTGCGAGCCGCGTCCGGAACTCCACGAGCAGCGCCGCCGAGGTCGTGGGTCCGCGAGGCGCCTCGGCTGGGCCGGCGGTCGAGCCATCCGCCGCAGCGCCGTAGAAGACCCGGCGCAGGGCTGCATAGCCCGCCGGCTCACCCGTCGCCCGCCGGAAGGCTTCGCCGTACAGGTAGTCGAGACCGGCCGCCCAGGTTGCGCCACCAAGCGCCTCAAGCGCCGGTCGCGAGCGCACCTCATCGTCGTAGCCGATCAGGGCCGGCTCGGGATGCCAGCCAAAGCGGTCATGTGGATCGGGCCGCGGATCGGGTCGGCGAGGCGGTTTCGAGGGCACACCGGGATGGTAGCGGCTCGGCGAGGGCCAGCCCGGCGGGAACCGCGCCGCTCCCGTATCGTTCCGGCGTGATCAACCAGCCGCCGATCCAGTACAAGGGCGCCGACCTGGAACCCGAGCGCGGCCCGGGCCTGGGCTGCTTCCGGTTCCAGCTGGTGGTCCTGGCGGTTCTCGTCATCCTCACCCCGATCAGCGTCTTCGCCGGCTGGCCCGAGCTGGTCAGCGGCATGCTCCTGTTCGTGGTGATCGCCTTGCTCCTGCTGACCGGCCAGACGATGATCTTCCTGATGCGCCTGATCGCGGCCGACCGGCGCACCCGGCGCCGTCCGCTGAACAGCGCTTCGCCCACCGTGGGCGAGCTCGAGGACGCCGCCGCCACGGTGGCCCAGCCGCCCGATCCCGGCTCGACGCCGGATGACCCGGCCGGCGGAAGCGGCGTGCGACAATAGGCGCCGCGCCCGACCACGGGGCCACCCTGGAGGATGTCTGTTCGTGCCCGTGCTCGCGACCTACTTCTCCGTCCGCCGGGGGCGCGATCCCTTCTTCAAGTTCTTCATGCACACGATCTTTCCGCGCCAGGTGCGCGAATACGAGCAGAAGTACGGGATCCGCTTCCTGGGCTGGTACAACGTGGCCCATGGCTGGGACTTCGACAACGTGATCCTGCTGGACCTGCCCGACTACGCCACCCTCGACAAGCTCGAGGCCGATGAGGCAACCCGAGCCCTGGGCCACCGCGCCGGCGAGTGGATCTTCGAACGACATCACTCGATGTTCCTCCGCGAACGGATGGGCACCGACCTCGAATACCACCCGTAACGGAGGCGAAGCGATGGACCGCACACGCATCGATCTGCTCAGCGCCCTCGCCCGGGACGCCTCGCTCGAACGGTCGGACTACCTCGTCCGGGCCGCCGACCAGTTCCAGCGCTTCCTGGAGGCGAACGCCCATACGATCAAGGAGATCGGCGGGCTGACCCTGATCGACGAGGACCCCGACTACCTCGCGATCGCTCCGGACCTGAGCTTCCGCAGCCGCAGCCGCTACCTCGACGATGTCACGGGCGAGTGGCATAGCGAGACCGAGGTCCTCGAATCGGCCTCGGAGATTGTCGAGCTGTACAGCCCGGCCGAGCTGTACACCGCCTTCACCGAAGCATCCCGGGCGGCCGCCGGCCTGGAAGTTGACGCCGGCGACGACGAGGGCGAAGACGACGCGGACGCCGCGGAGGCGATCCCTGCCGCGGCCGGTTCGCCCGGCGATCCATACGCCGCCGCGGCCGACTCGTGGGCCGCAACCCAGGACGAGGGTCCGGTCACCGGCGAGCAGGATGCCGCCCGACGCCTGTACGACCTGGCCCTGTCGTTCCAGGAGCGCAGCCAGCGCTCCGAGGCCGACCTGGTCGAGCGTTTCCAGGTGGCGGCCGGCCGCTACACCGCGGAACTGGGCGAGCTGCTCGTCGTCGAGAGCGACGAGGAGCGCCTGGTCATCCAGGCCAGTGGTACGTTCCGGGCCGAGGTCGAAGCCGAGGACGACGACGACGCCGAGGACGGCGATGCTCCACCGGCCGGCGAGTGGCTGGTCCTGGCCACGCCCGAGGAGCTGGTTGGCTTCTACGACCCGACCGATGTGTTCGGCGACCTGGCCGACGCCCTGGCCGAAGCATTCCCCGCGATCACCCCGCCGGTCACCGGCGACAGCTCGGTCGACGACCACGGCAGCACCGACTCTGCCGGCGAGGACGACCAGTCCGGGTGAGCATGCAGCTCGTCGCGGCTGAGCTGGTCGAGAGCCGCGAGATTCTGCCGGGCCAGTGGCTCCAGGCATTCCACGCCCCGGCCCTGACGGTTGGCGCGCGGGCCGGCCAGTTCGTGCACATCCGGCCGGGTGACTTCTCGGGCCTGATCCTGCGTCGGCCGTTCTCGTTCAACACGGTCGACCGGGCCAGCGGGATCATCACGATCCACTACCGGGCCGTCGGCCGGGGTACCGATTGGTTCACCCGGCTCCGCCCGGGCGACCAAGTGGACATGCTCGGCCCGCTGGGCCAGCCCTTCGAGGTGGACCCGCGCAGTCGCCACCTGCTCCTGGTCGCCGGCGGGCTGGGCATGGCCGGTGTCCGGATGCTGGTCGATGACGCGCTCCGGGCCGGACGCGAGGTGACCCTCCTGTTCGGGGCGGCCAGCGCCACCGAGGTATACCCGTCCAGCCTGCTGCCCGACGAGGTTGAGTACATCGTGGCCACCGACGACGGCTCGCTCGGCCATGCCGGCTACGTGACCGAGCTGGTGCCCACCTACGAGGGCTGGGCAGACCAGGCGTTTGCCTGCGGGCCGGCCCCGATGCTGGCGGCACTGGCCCGCCTGGCCGCCGGCCGCAATGCACGACTGGGCGTGGCCAGTCTCGGTCGCAAGCCGGGGCGGGGGAGCAGACGCTCGGGACGTGCCGCCGCGACGGCCGAGCCGGGCACTGCCGCCGCCCGGCGCAAGTCGTTCCTGCAGATCTCGATGGAACAGAACATGGGCTGTGCAGTCGGCGCCTGCCTGGGTTGCGTCGTGATGGACACCCAGGGCGTGCCCCAGCGGGTCTGCCGCGAAGGACCCGTGTTTGCCTCCGACGAGCTCGACTGGGAGGCGGGTTGGTGACCGCCCGACGAGGCCCGGGGGTAGCAGGCGTCTCGGCCGTCGGCAAGGTGGACCTGTCGATTGAGCTGCCCCGCGGGTTGCGCCTGGACAATCCGATCCTCGTCGCCTCGGGCACCTTCGGCTACGGCATCGAGTACCGCGATGTCGTCGACATCCAGCTCCTCGGTGCGATCTTCTGCAAGGGCACCACGCTCCACCCGCGGGTCGGCAACATCACGCCCCGGGTGACTGAGACGCCGGCCGGGATGCTCAACTCGATCGGCCTGCAGAACCCTGGGGTGGACGCGGTCGTGCGCAAATACGGCCCAACCTGGCAGGGCTGGCACGTGCCTGTGATCGTCAACGTGGCCGGCGAGTCGATCGAGGACTACGTCGAGGTCGCCAGCCGTCTCGACAGCGTGCCCGGGGTGGCCGGGATCGAGCTCAACATCAGCTGCCCCAACGTGGGCAAGGGCGGGCTCCAGTTCGCGATCGACGCCGAGGCCGCCGGCGCCGTGACCGCGGCGGTCCGCAAGGTCACCGACCTGCCCCTGCTGGTCAAGCTCAGCCCGAACGTGGCTGACGTCCGGCCGATCGCCCGGGCCATCGAGGCCGCCGGGGCCGACGCGATCACGGCGATCAATACGCTGTCCGGGATTGCCATCGGCCCGGGTCGCCGCCGGCCGCTGCTGGGCAACGTCTACGGTGGCCTGTCCGGCCCGGCGATCAAGCCGGTCGCGCTCCGGATCGTGTACGAGGTGGCCCAGGTGGTCGATATCCCGATCATCGCGATCGGCGGCGTGGCCTCCCTGGGCGATGTCCTGGACTTCATGGCCGTCGGCGCGATCGCGGTCCAGGTGGGCACGGTCCTGTTCGCCGACCCCACCCTGCCGGTCCGCCTCGTCGACGAGCTCACCGACGAGTGCCGGCGGCTGGGCCTGGACTCGTACCTGCCCCTGGTTGGCACGGCCCTGCCCCGTCGATCGTCCGCTCTCGCTGCCCCATCCTCGAAAGGCGTCGAATACCGCCCCTGACCCGTAGACTTGGGGCATGACCACTGTGCGCGTTGCCCTTGATGCTGCGGCGCGGGCCGCGATTGCCGCCCGGACCGAGGCCCTGTTCCGGAGCTCGGGCGCCCTGCGCGACGGACACTTCCTGCTCAAGAGCGGGCGCCACGGCGAGCAGTACCTAGAGAAGTTCCAGGTCCTCCAGGACACTGCCGCGACCAGCGAGCTGTGCGCGATGTGGGCTGCCGCCTACCGGGCCCCGGATGGTGCCGTCTCGGCCGACCTGGTGGCCGGCCCAACAACGGGCGGCGTGATCCTGGCCTTCGAGACGGGCCGTCAGCTGGGTCTGCGGGCGATCTTCGCCGAGGAGGTCAAGGCAGCCGACGGCGCCACTCACCGCGAGTTCCGGCGGGGCTTCACGATCGCCCCGGGTGAACGGGTCGTCCTGGTCGACGACATCCTGACCACCGGTGGCTCGCTGCTGGCCATGATTCCGGCGGTCGAGGCGCTCGGCGGTGAGATCGTCGGCTGTCACGTGCTGGTCGACCGGTCGGGCGGGATGACGGCCC
>JBBRIV010000108.1:0-9218 GCA_038220425.1 Candidatus Limnocylindrales bacterium | reverse complement strand
CGGTCGTCCGCCCTCGCCGCCCCATCCTCGAAGGGCGTCGAGTACCGCCCCTGACCCGTAGACTGGGGGCATGACCACTGTGCGCGTTGCCCTGGATGCTGCGTTGCGGGCCGCGATTGGCGCCCGGACCGAGGCCCTGTTCCGGAGCTCGGGCGCGCTGCGCGACGGCCATTTCCTGCTCAAGAGCGGGCGCCACGGTGAGCAGTATCTCGAGAAGTTCCAGGTGCTCCAGGACACAGCGGCGACCAGCGAGCTGTGCGCGATGTGGGCCGCTGCCTACCGGGGCCTCGGCCCCGATGACCGCCCAACCGCCGATCTCGTGGCCGGCCCGACCACGGGCGGCGTGATCCTGGCCTTCGAGACGGGCCGCCAGCTGGGGCTCCGGGCGATCTTTGCCGAGGAAGTCAAGGCAGCCGACGGCGCCGCCCATCGCGAGTTCCGACGCGGCTTCACGATCGCCCCGGGCGAACGGGTCGTGCTGGTCGACGACATCCTGACCACCGGCGGCTCGCTCCTGGCGATGATCCCCGCCGTCGAGGCGATGGGCGGCGAGATCGTGGCCTGCCACGTCCTGGTCGATCGCTCTGGTGGGATGGCCAGCCTCACCTCACCCCGAACCGGCCGGGTCTACCCACTGTCGGCGCTGTGGATCCTGGACCTGCCGACCTACGAGGCGGGACCCGCCGCCTGCCCGCGCTGCGCAGACGGCACGCCCGTCCACGCTCCGGGCAGCACCGGCACGACCGCCTAGCCAGCGGGATGGACCGACCCGTTCAGCTCGCCCAGGTCAACGTCGGGCGGCTCCTGGCTCCCATCGATTCACCTGATATCGCCCGGTTCGTTGCGTTGCTCCTGCCGATCAACCGGCTGGCCGATGCGAGCCCCGGGTTCATCTGGCGGCTGACCACCCCGGAAGGCGACGCAACGGCGATCCGGCCGTTCGACGACGACATGATCCTGGTCAACATGAGCGTCTGGGACTCGCTCGAATCGCTGCGTGCCTTCACCTATGCCTCGGCCCACACGGCCGTCCTGGGCCAACGCCGAGAGTGGTTCGAACGGATGGTCAGCAGCCACCTCGCCCTGTGGTGGGTGCCGGCCGGCCATCGGCCGACGGTTGCCGAGGCTCGCGACCGGCTGGAGCTGCTCCGCCGCGACGGGCCGACCGCGGAGGCGTTCACGTTCCGGGCTCCGTTCGGGGCCGGCGAACTTGGCGCCGCGCTTGGCGCCGCGCTCGAGGCGCCCGGGTCAGCTTCCGGACTTAGCCGCCGCCCTTGACCTTGTCGATGGCGGCAGTCAGCTCGGCCGGCACGATGACGGCTTCATACGATGCGGTGACCGTGCCGGTGCTGTCCACGACGTAGACCCAGGGCTCGGATTGGATGCCCCAGGCGGTGGTGGCGGCGTTCGGCTGGAGGCTGTTGTTGGTACCCAGGACCGGCTGGAGCGTGCCGTTGGCGTAGTGCATCACGTACGGCTCGACCTGGATGAAGGTCATCGTCGGTTCGGTTTTGGCAACCGCCTTGACCGCGTCGAGCGTCGGGCCGCACACCCGGCTCGTGCAGAACGCGGGAGTGGCCAGGACGAGCACGAACGGCTTGTGCTGGGCCAGTGCCTGGTCCTCGGACAGTTGATAGAAGGCCGGGTTGGGGCTTGTGTCGGTGGTGATGCTGGCCAGGTTGCCACCGGCGGACTGGCTGGTCGCGGTCGGTGTGGAGGGAGCCTTCGCGCCCACCCGGACGGCCATGCCCTGGGCGCTCACGGGCAGGTTCAGCTCAGTCGATTCGGACGGCTTGCCCGGCGGCGTGACCGTCACCACTGCCGCCCAGTTGCCGGCCGCGTTGAAGGCCACGTCGGCGTACCAGACGGCGCGCTGGTCGGGGATCGCCCAGACGAAGCTGGCCGGCGCGGGCGCCATCACGAAGGTCTTGGCGTCCTTGTCCAGGTTGATGAACCCCACGGCCACCTTGTAGTCAGGCGTCCCGATCGGGGTCGTCCCCGTGCTGTCGAGCAGGCCGATGAGGACCCGGTCAGGCCCCACGACCGTTTCGGACGAGAACAGCGCCGGGACCACCGACGGACCGCCCGAGCCGCCCACGAGGAGGCTCGACGGTGAAGCTCCGGCTGACGGCGTGGGGGTTGAACCAGCGCACGCGGCAACCAGGACCGCGCTGATCAGCAGGAGGACGGGACGCATCGCCGGGATCGTACCCGCCGCCGCGAATTTGGGCATTGCCCGGATAGAATGGGCAGGTGACCCGGTTCCAGAAGCTGGCTGCGCTGACCGTCGCGACCACCCTTGTGCTGGTCACGATCGGGGTTGTCGTGCGCTCGACGGACGCCGGCCTGGGCTGTCCCGACTGGCCCCTGTGCAAGGGCCAGCTCATCCCCGCCTTTGGCGACCTCAAGGCCTGGGTGGAGTGGATCCACCGTGACGTTGCCGCAATCCTGGGCCTGTTGATCCTGGGCCTGCCGATCCTGGCCTGGCGCGATCACCGCGATCGGCGCTCGCTGTTCTGGCTGGGAATCGTAGCCGTGCTCCTGGTGGGCTTCCAGGCCTGGCTGGGCGAGGAAACGGTCCGCCTGGGCAACAGCGGCGAGTCGGTCACGGCCCACCTCGCCAGCGCCATGGCCCTCCTCGGCCTGCTCGTCTTCATCCTCGCCCGGAGCTTCTACCCGGGCCGGATCGTGGGTCGCGGCGGCAGCCAGCGGTTCACCTTGCTGGCCGCGTTTGGCGCGACCGCGATCTATGCCCTCCTGCTCTTCGGCTCGCATGTCACGGCCACCACCAAATCGGCCCTGGTCTTTGGTGACTGGCCGCTGATGGGCGGGTCGTTCTTCCCGGCGCTAACCGACCTGACCTCGGCCGAGGTGCTCCATCGGTACGTCTCGGTGATCGTGGGCGTGGTCGTGATCGGGATCGGGCTGGTTGCCTGGCGGACCCAGCGCAGCCACCCGGCGATCGTCCGGCTGGCCGTCCTTGCGGCGGCCCTGTTGCCGGTGGAGGTCGTGATCGGCGGCCTGCAGGTCCTGACCAAGCTGTCGGGCTGGACCCAGACCCTCCATGTCGCGCTCGGGGCAAGCATCTGGTCGGCCCTCGTCGGGTTGACCGTCGTGGCCTACTTCACGGCCCGCCAGGCGACCGTTGCGGATGGGGAACTGGCCGCCGGTTCGGGTCCTCCATCCACCCGGCGCGCCTCGATCCGTGCCTACATCGCCCTGACCAAGCCCCGGATCATCGAATTGCTCCTCGTGACGACCGTGCCTGCAATGGTCCTGGCAACTCGCCAGGTGCCCGGGATCCAGATCGGCAACTGGGCCTGGCTGGTTGTCTGGACCATGGTCGGGGGCACCCTGGCAGCCGGCTCGGCCAACGCGATCAACTGCTACCTCGACCGGGACATCGACCTGCTCATGACCCGAACCCGGCGCCGGCCGTTGCCCGCCCACGAGGTCGAGCCGGAGCGCGCGGTCGTCTTCGGGATTGTCCTGGGCGTGATCTCGTTCGCGATCATGGCCTGGTTCGTGAACCTGCTGGCTGCGTTCCTGACCCTCCTGGCGATCGCCTTCTATGTCGTGGTCTACACGATGCTCCTGAAGCGGACGACGCCTCAGAACATCGTGATCGGGGGCGCGGCCGGGGCCCTGCCGCCGGTGATCGGCTGGGCGGCCGTCACCGGCAGCGTGCAGCTTCCCGCGATCCTGCTCTTCGCCCTCGTCTTCTACTGGACGCCGCCCCATTTCTGGGCCCTGTCGTTGCGGATCCGCAAGGACTACGCGGCGGCCGGGGTGCCGATGCTGCCGGTGGTTCGGGGCGTGCCCGAGACGACCCGCCAGATTGGCCTGTACACGATCCTGCTCGTGGCGATCTCGTTGATCCTGTGGGCCGTGGCCCGCATGGGCGCGATCTACCTGGTTGCCGCGATCGTCCTGGGGGCGATCTTCCTGCGCCAGGCCTGGGTCCTGTGGCGCCAGGGCACCTCGCCCGAACGGTCGACGGCCCAGGCGATCCGCCTCTACAAATACTCGATCACCTACCTCAGCCTGCTGATGCTGGCCGTGGCCATCGACGCCCTGGTGCTCATCCCGCTCGGCTAGCCGCCCGACGCTCGATCGCCTGCGGTGGCAGACTCCGCGGATGCACCTCCAATTTCTCGGGGCCGCCACCACGGTGACCGGCTCGCAATACCTCCTGACCACCGATCGCGCCCGGATCCTGATCGACTGCGGGATGTTCCAGGGCAGCCCCAATGAAT
The DNA here is from genome assembly GCA_038220425.1 of Candidatus Limnocylindrales bacterium. Lineage (GTDB taxonomy): Bacteria > Chloroflexota > Limnocylindria > Limnocylindrales > CSP1-4 > Palsa-1033. The sequence goes on along the minus strand of JBBRIV010000108.1, from coordinate 4,962 downwards.
CGATCCGGAACCGGATTCCGCTGGCCTACGAGCCGGCCCGGATCGACGCGATCCTGCTGACCCACGCCCATCTCGATCACTGCGGCCTGATTCCGCACGTGGTCAAGGCCGGGTTCAAGGGCCCGATCTGGGCGACCAAGGGCACCGTCGAGCTGGCCAGCCTGGTCCTGCTCGACTCGGGCAAGCTCCAGGACGAGTTCGCCAAGCGCCAGGTCAAGCGCGAGCAGCGCGATCCGGCCAAGGCGGCGTCCTTCGAGCGACGCGACCGGGATGCCCTGGCGTCGGCCGAGGCACTGGCCGCGGATGGCGTCGACGGGACGCTCGACGCGGCGAATGCGGCTGCGGCTCGGGCGGCCACGGCCGGCGAGTCCAACGACGACGGCGGCCGCCCGCCGGTGGCCATTCCGGTTGGCGAGCGGCGCCAGTTCGATGATCCCCGGGTGGATACCGCCCATTTCGGCAGCCGTCGGTTCGACGTAGCCCTGCTCGTCCCGAGTGCCCCGCAGGAAGCGGGGGGCGCCTCCGATCCGGTCGGCGTTCCCGAGCCGTTGAGTGCAGCGAGCGCTCCGGCGGCCTCGAGTGCCTCGCAGGTTGCACCACCGACGACGGTCGCCCGGGATCCTGAGCAGGCCCTCGTCCAGCAGCCCCCGGTGGTCGACACCAACCTCGACGAGCCGCTCTACGACGCGGCCGACGCCCTGGCCTCGCTGGCCTCGTTCCGGGGGATCGACTACGACACCGAGATCGAAGTGGCCCCCGGGATCCATGCCACGTACGTTGACGCGGGGCACATCCTGGGCTCGGCGATCATCCGGCTGCGCGTCGCCGACCAGGCCGGCGGCCCTGAGCAGCGCCTCGTCTTCTCGGGCGACCTGGGCCGGACCGGAACGCCGATCCTGCGCGATCCCACGGTGGTGACCGACGCCGACTACGTCCTGATCGAGTCGACCTACGGCGGTCGCGAGCACGAGCCCGAAGCCGAGTCGAACCAGCTCCTGGCCGACGCGGTCAAGCTGGTCGCCGAGCACGACGGCGTCCTGCTGGTTCCGTCATTTGCCATCGGCCGGACCCAGGAAGTGGTTTGGGAGCTGCATCGGCTCATCGAGCAGGGCAAGATCCCGCTCCTCCAGCTGTTCCTCGACTCGCCGATGGCCTCCAAGGCCAGTGACATCTACCGCCATCACCCCGACTACTACGACGCCGAGACGACCGCCTTGCTGGCTGCCCACGACGCCCCACTCGACTACCCCAAGCAGACGATCACCAACGACGCCAAGGATTCGATGGCGATCGCCCAGGCGCCCCGGCCGTACATGATCGTTGCCTCCAACGGGATGCTCACCGGCGGCCGGGTGGTCGGCCACCTGCGCAACCTGGTCGACGATCCGACCGCGGTGATCCTGTTCGTGGGCTACCAGGGCGTCGGAACGCTGGGGGCGCACCTGCAGGCCGGCGCGACCACGATTAAGCTCGACGGCCAGGTCCGCCGGGTGCGCTGCCAGGTCCGCTCGATCAGCGGCTTCAGCGCCCATGCCGACGAATCGGAGCTGCTCGACTGGGTCGGCAACTTCGCCAAGGGCAAGGCGCCTGGCGCATCAGGCTGGCCGAAGACGGTGTTCATCGTCCACGGGGACCCCGACGCCCAGCTCGCCCTTCAGCCCAAGATCCGGGCCCTGGGCCTGAATACGCACATCCCCTTGTGGCACGAGATCGTCGAGCTGGCGTAGCCGCGTCGGGCTAGCCGGCTAGCCTTCGAGGACCTCGCGGACGGCGCTGTCGGCGCCCTTCACCAGGAAGCTGTAGTCGGCGTTGACGGTCACCCACTGGTAGCCCTGCTCGCGCCGCCGACGGGCGACGGCCGAGGACTGGGTCCAGGTGCCGGCCGGGATGCCGTGGGCCGCGGCCCGCTCGACGATGTGGGCGATCGCGTCCTCGACCTCGGGATCACCGATCTGGCCGGTGTGGCCGAGGGATGCCGCCAAATCATTCGGCCCCATCAGGACCGTGTCGACGCCCGGCACCTCGAGCAGCTGGTCGAGTGCCGCGAGCGCCTCGCGCGTCTCGATCTGGATGCAGCAGGTCACCGCGCCATTCGCCTGGTCCATGTATTCCGCGGTGCTCCGGCCGTAGCCTGACACGCGTCGGGGTGCGATCCCGCGCAGGCCGACCGGCGGGTAGCGACACCAGGCCACGGCCTTCTCGACGTCGGCAACGGTCCGAACCTGGGGAATCACGACGCCGCTCGCCCCGGCGTCGAGGGCATGCATGATCCGGACGGGCTCATTGGCGGCCACCCGGTAGAGCACCGGGACCTGTGCGGCGCGCGTCGCGATCACTATCTGGACCAGGTCGGAGGTGGCTACGGGACCGTGCTCGCCGTCGGCAATCAGCAAGTCGAAGCCGCTCCCGGCCAGCATTTCCGGGACGGTCGGATCGAGCAGGGTCAGCCAGGTCCCGACCATGAACTCACCCGACGCGAGGCGGGCACGAAAATCGGGAACCATGGGCGGATTGGTCATGGTGCTCATGGCCGAAGTATGACCTGCCGGGTCCCTCGCCCACCGGGGCCTTTGCGTCTGGCGCACATAACCGACGACTTGGGACGTGGCATGGTGCCGATCTCGGCACGCCCGCCCCAAGCCCCGCCGCACCGGCCCCGGTTCAGGACCGTCCCACTCCACGCAACACTGTTGCGCGCTACGGAACAGTAGGCGCACCAGACGGGACGCGAAGCCGCCCGGAAGGCCCGGCCGGGGAGAATGCCTGCATGACAGAGCCATTTGACGCGATCGTCGTGGGCGGCGGCCACAACGGACTCGCTTGTGCCGCCTACCTTGCCAAAGCGGGCTTCAAGCCGATCGTGCTCGAGAAGCGTGGCGTGATCGGCGGCGCGGCGGTCACCGAGGAGCCCTGGCCGGGCTTCAAGGTCAGCTCGCTGTCATACGTCCAGAGCCTCATGCCGCCCAAGATCATCCGCGAGCTGGAGCTGCCCAAGCGCGGCTACAAGGTCTACCCGATGGGCCCCTACTTCATGAGCTTCCCGGACGGCTCGGGCGTGGTGATGTACGAGGATCACGACCGGCGCCACGCCGAGATGGCCAAGTTCAGCAAGCACGATGCCGATGTTTACGACGATTACGTCGCCTGGAAGGACGGCCTCGCCCAGGTGGTCCGCCACCTGCTCTGGATGACCCCGCCCAAGCTCGGCTCGCGGTCCCTGCCCGACCTGCTCGACCAGCTTCGGTTCGCCTGGAAGCTGCGTGGTCTCGGTGGCCGGGGCGTCGCCGACCTGACCCGGATCATGACCATGAGCGCGGCCGACCTGCTCGATGACTGGTTCGAGTCGGACCAGATCAAGACCGGCCTGTCGATCGACGGGATCATCGGGACATGGGCCGGCCCGTATGAGCCGGGCACCGCCTATGTCCTGCTCCATCACGAGATCGGCACGGTCGACGACGAGGAATCCGACGGCGGACCGATCGGGGCCTGGGGCTTTGTCGAAGGCGGGATGGGCGCCGTCAGCACCAACCTGGCCGCCGCAGTGGAGGAGTACGGCGGCCAGGTTCGGCTCAACGCCCCGGTTGCCCGGATCCTGGCGGAAGGCGATCGGGTCGTCGGCGTCGTGCTCGAGTCGGGCGAAGAGCTCCGGAGCGACCTGGTCATCTCCAACGCCCACCCCCAGATCACCTTCCTGCGCCTGATCGAGGAAGCCCAGCTGCCGGCCGAGTTCGTGACCGACATCCGCAACTTCGACAGCCGGTCAGGCACGGTCAAGGTCAACCTGGGGATCAGCGAGCTGCCCAACTTCAGGTCGGTCCCGGGCACGAACCTGCAGCCTCACCACACCGGGGCGATCGAGCTGGCCCATTCGATGCAGTACATCCAGCAGGCCTTTGACGACGCCCGCCAGGGCCGCGGTTCGGCCAAGCCGTACTGCGATGGCGTGATCGCTTCCACCCTGGATCGGACGATCGCCCCCGACGGAATGCACATCTTCTCGATGTTCGCCCAGTGGGTCCCCCAGGAATGGCACGCCGAGCCCCATCGCGAGGAGGTCGAAGCCTTCGCCGATCGGCTGATCGACGGCTACAACGACCTCGCCCCGAACCTGAAGAGCTCGATCGTCCACCGCCAGGTGATCAGCCCGTACGACATGGAACACGAGTACGGCCTGATCGGGGGCAACATCTTCCACGGTGAGCTCACCCTCAACCAGCTCTTCCACATGCGCCCGGCCGCTGGCTATGCCAACTACCGGACGCCGCTCAAGGGTCTCTACCAGTGCGGCTCGTCGACCCACCCGGGCGGCGGAGTGACAGCGCTGCCGGGTCGCAACGCGGCGCGCGAGATTCTCAGGGACCGGCGCAAGCGGAAGATCGCCTGAGGTCCGGGTCCAGGCGCGACCTTCGGACGAGCAACTGGCTCGCACTGGGGCGCTAGACTCGGCCATGAGGTTTACTCGTCGATGACCACCAGCGCGCCATTCAGCCCGGAAGAGATTCAGGCTATCCGCCGCCCGTTCCGGGGCGCGACGCTGCTGCCCGGGCGCGCCTACCACGACGAGTCGGTGTGGGCCTTCGAGCGCGACAACTGGTTCATGCGCGACTGGGTGTGCATCGGCCGTGAGGAAGATGCCGCCGAACCGGGCACCTTCTTCCGTTCTGAGCAGCTGGCCGAGCCGCTGGTCGTGGTCCGTGCCCGGGACGGCGTCCTGCGCGCCTTCTACAACGTCTGCAAGCACCGCGGTACGGCAGTCGTCGAAGAGCAATGCGGCAAGGCCGTCCGCTTCCAGTGTCCCTACCACGCCTGGATCTACGACCTCGACGGCAAGCTCATCCGGGCCAAGCACACCGAAGACCTCGACAACTTCAGCTTCGATACCTTCGGTCTTGAACCCGTCCGCCTGGCCACCTGGCAGGGCTTCGTGTTCGTATCGCTCGATCCCCACGCGCCCGAGCT
>JBBRIV010000107.1:0-9310 GCA_038220425.1 Candidatus Limnocylindrales bacterium | reverse complement strand
ATTGTCGGCTCCCGCGCCGTCTTCGTCCGGTTCTAACCCGCTTGCGGCGAGGTCAACGTCTGGAGGCACGGCTACGGCAACTTCTTCGAGAAGACGCCCGAGCGACTGCGCACTGGGCCGAGGCAGATCGTCTGCGCGCCCTGATCGAGGCCGCCGGCTGGCGGATTATCGACCGCGGCAACCACTTCAGCCTCGAGCCTGCCCATGCGCCCGACATCGTCGAAGAGGGTCGGACCCGTTATGGCAGCAGCGCAGCAGTCCCATCGCGCCTCGACGAGCCGGCCACGGCCAGCGTCACGGTCGTCCTGGTTGCGACCGATCAGCCGGCCGATCTCGCCCGGACGCTGACCGGCCTGCGGGCCCATGCGCCAGCGGGAACCCAGGTCGTGATCGTGGCCGACGGTCCCAGCCCGGAGCAGGCGTCGGCGCTCACGGAACCGGGCGACACGGAGCTGCTCGAGGCGATCGGTGGCCTGCCACCCGAGGTCATCTGGACCAGCCAGCCACTGGGCCGGGCGGCTGCCATCAACGCCGGCCTGCGTCGCTCGATTGCCCCGGTCGTGGTCCTGTTTGATACCAGCGTCGAGCCGACCGGCGACCTGCTCAGCCCTCTCGTCCAGGCGCTCGACGATCCGAGTGTCGCCGTGGCCGGTGGCTGGGGAACGGTGTCGGAGGATATGCGCCGGTTCGAGGATGCCCCGCCGGGCGATGTCGACGCGATCGACGGCTTCACCCTCGCCTTCCGCCGGGGCGAGGCAACTGAGCGGGGCTTCCTCGACGAACGCTTTCGGTTCTATCTCAACCTTGATATCTGGTGGAGCCTGGTCCTCCGTGACGGCGGCGAAGATGGCCCGGTCAGGCGCGCCCTCCGGGTCGCCGAGCTGCCCGCGATCCTGCACGAGCGGCCGGCCGATACTAGCCTGTCCGAACCCGAGCGGGACCGGCTGAGCAAGCGCAACTTCTATCGGATCCTGGATCGATTCGGAGCCAGGCGAGACCTGCTCAGCGCCGCGCGCCAATGAGCGGCCGGCGCCCCAGGCCGCAGGCGGTCGCGCTTCTGCTCCTGCTGGCCCTGGCGGCCGTCATGGTCGGGCCTGCCCCAATCGGGCCGACCAGGGCAGGGGCGGCGGCCAAGGACTCGGTCACGATCGTGGGCGGAGAACCGACCACCCTCGACCCGGCCCTCCAGGGTGATCTGGGCAGTGCCCAGGTCACCGCCCAGCTGTTCGAGACCCTCACCGCGTTCGATCCATCCCTGACCCTCCGGCCTGCCCTGGCCAGCGCGTGGCTGGCCAGCGACGGTGGCAAGACGATCACGTTCACCCTGCGGCCCGACCTGAAGTTCTCGGACGGGACTGCCCTTGGCGCAGCCGACGTGGTCCGCAGCTGGCTGCGCCTGATCGACCCGGCCCATCCGTCACCCCTCGCCTCGCTCCTGGCCGAGATCCACGGCGTGCGCGCCTACCTGGCCCGGCAATCGACGGATCCGGCCACGGTTGGGCTCAAGGCGACCGGCAATACCGTCGTAGTGACGTTTGACCAGCCGGCGACCGATTTCACCGCGCTGATCTCCGGGCCCTCGTTCGGAGTGGTCCCGCCGGGGATCGACGATCCGGCCACGCTGGCGCCGGGCACGTTCATCGGGAGTGGCGCGTACGTCCTATCCAAGCGCAGTGCGACCGAGCTGACCTTCGCGGCCAACCCGAACTACTGGGCGGGCCGGGCGCCGATCGGCACGGTCCACCTGCTCACCTCGCTGGCCGGCAAGAGCCCGGTCGAGGCGTTTGAGGCGGGCACCGTCGACTACACCGGGATCAGCGACTTCGATGCCTCGTGGCTGCGCTACGACCCCACGGTGGGTCCCCAGCTCCGGAGCGTGCCCTCGCTCAGCGTTACCTATTACGGCTTCGACGTCCGCCAGAAGCCCTTCGACGATCCGCGCGTGCGCCAGGCGTTCGGGGCAGCGGTGGACTGGACGAGGATCGTGAACCTGGCCAACAGCGGCTCGCTCGCCCCGGCCACGAGCATGGTCCCGCCGGGGATGCCCGGACGCTCGAACCGGAGCTTCCTGCCTGCCTACGACCCGGCCGCCGCCCGCCAGGAGCTCGCAGCCGCCGGCTATCCGGGTGGCGCCGGACTACCGCCGATCACCCTCGTCTCGACCGACACCGGGTTCGATGCGGCGATCCTGGCCGACCTGCAGCGCAACCTGGGGGTCACGATCAAGTACGAGGCGATGGACTTCGGCGACTACTTCAACCGCCTGTCGAGCGATCCGCCGGCCTTCTGGACCCTGAGCTGGGTGGCCGACTATCCGGGTTCCAACGACTTCCTGGGTCTGCTCCTGGGGACCGGCAGCACCAACAACTACGGCCACTGGAGTTCGACCGAGTTCGATGCAGCCATTGCCCGGGCGACGGCTGCCGCGGACCCGGCAGCCGCCACGACGGCCTTCGACGACGCCCAGGTCATCGCCCAGCGCGACGTACCGGTCATCCCGGTGGCCTACGGAACGGGTGCCGCGCTAGCGCGGGCCGGGTTGCTGGGCGCCACGGACAACGGCCTGGGCATCCTGCGCTTCGCCAGCCTGGCGTGGGCGCAATGAACCTCCGGCGGGGCGTGGCCCTGGTCGCTGGGCTGGTGCTCAGCCTGGGCCTGGCGACGCCGACGCTTGGCCAGTCCACGCCGATCGCCACGTTCGCGCCACCGACCGCTTCGTTCGTCTTCGGGACGTCGATCACCTTCAGCGACACGATCGACCTGTCGGTCGCACCGAAGCGGGTGGAGCTGCTCCTGATCGAACCGAGTTCGATCGGCCCGGTCGTCATGGAGGTGGCCGATCCCGGGGCCGGCCAGCACAGCGTGAGCAAGGTGCTCAAGATTGCCGACGGCCACGTCTTTCCGAACACCAGGTTCAGCGCACGTTGGCGGGTGACCGACCCGGACGGAACCCTGGAAGTGGGTCCGCCGGTGAACCTGACCTACCAGGACACCCGGTTCAACTGGCAGACCAAGGCCGGCCCGATCGTGCGCGTCCACTGGTACACCGGCGACGACGCGTTCGGCGCGCGAGCGCTGGCCATCGGCGAGAAGGGCGTCGCCAACGCCGCCGGCCTGCTGGGGGTGACCGAGACCCAGCCGGTCGACTTCTACATCTACGACAGCACCCAGCCGTTCTACGACGCACTCGGCCCGGGCACCCGCGAGAACGTGGGCGGCGAGGCGGTGGCCCAGATCCGGACGCTGTTCGCCCTGATCACACCCGGCGAGATCAATGCCTCGTGGGTTGGGGTGGTCATCCCTCACGAGCTGACCCACCTCGTCTTCAACACAGCCGTGGACAACCCCTACCACGGGCCGTCACGCTGGCTGAACGAGGGCCTGGCGGTGTACCTGTCGGAGGGCTACACGGACAGCTGGCGAGCGACGGTGAGCGCGGCCGTCGGGGCGAAGGCGATCATCCCATTGGACGGCCTGGTCGGCGAGTTCCCGACCACCGCCGACAAGTTCCGGCGGGCCTACGGCGAGAGCGTCTCGGCAGTGGACTTCATGATCCGCAAGTACGGCAAGCCCGCCCTGGTCAAGCTGATCCGCTCGTACGCGACCGGGCTCAGCGACGACGAGGCGTTCACGGCCGCCCTGGGCGTGGACACCACCGGCTTTGACGACGCCTGGCTCAAGGACCTCGGATCCAGCACGCCCCAGGCGTATGGTCCGCAACCGGCCCCGGGCGGACCACTGCCGCCCGGCTGGAGCGACGCCCCGATACTGCCGGCGACGTCGGGGGCACCGCTGATCAACCCGGTCGCCCCGACCCCCAGCGACACCGGATCGGATAGCAGCGGCGCCATCGCTGCGGGCCTGGTGGTCCTGATTGTGGTCGTCGGTGGGGGACTCCTGTTCCTGGGCTCGCGGCGCCGAACGCCGGTTAACCTGCCGTGATCACAGCGCCAACGCCGCCGCGCCCGCAGAGCTCAACGTTCGGCTCACGGCTGCGCCGGATCCCCAGCTGGCAGGTCACCCTGGGCCTGGCCCTGCTGGTGCTGGGGTTCCTGATCGCGGCCCAGCTCCAGTCGGACGGCCCGCGCGCCCAGTACGCCAGCGACGCCCGGGGCCCGCTGGTGACCACGGCGGTTGGGCTCCAGGCCCAGCAGGACGCGCTCAAGGCCCAGATCCTTGACCTGCGCAGCCAGATCAGCAATCTCGAGACGAAAGGGCAGGGGAGCGTGGCCGCCGCGACGGATCTCGGCCAGCGCCTCCAGGATGCCCGCCTCGCGGCGGGGCTGATCGGCCTGAAAGGGCCCGGGCTCGTGCTCCAGCTGAGCGATTCGGGCCAGACCGTGCTGCCCGGTGACAATCCCAATGATTACCTCGTCAGCGCGGGAGACGTCCGGACCGTCGTGGAGTCGCTCTGGCTGGCCGGCGCTGAAGGGGTGGCCGTGAATGGCGAACGGATCACCACCGGCACAGCAATCCTGGATATCGGCGGGACGGTCCTGGTCAACTCGGCCTACCTCGCTCCGCCTTACCAGGTCTCAGCCATTGGCCCGCCCGACCTGCTCGACCGGCTGAGCGCCTCGGTCGTTTTCAAGACCTTTGTCAGCGGCCGGGCCCAGGCCTTCGGGATCCAGGTCCACTACGCCGAGCTCAGCGAAGTGGACCTGCCGGCCTATGCCGGCACGATCACCCTGCGCTACGCCCGGCCCGACTCCTCGGCGCAGCCATGAAACGTCGGCGGAATCAGCTGTCGCTGGCCATGGTGGGCTTCCTGCTCGGGGCACTGGTCGTGATCCAGCTCAGATCGCAGGAGGCCGGCAACGGCCTGGACACCCTGACCACGACCGAGCTGACGGTGCTGGTCGGCAACCTCAATACGCGCAACGACCAGCTGCGCCTTGAGGTTGCCACGACCCAGGCCGAGCTGAGCGCGCTCCAGGCAAGCGATTCCCGGGGCGACACGTCCGTCGGCCAGCTGCAGGCCGACCTGGCCCGGGTCCGGGCCTGGACCGGACTCGACCCAGTCACGGGTCCGGGCGTACGGATTACGGTGACCGGAGGAATCGACGCCGGTTCCGTCCAGGACCTGATCAACGAGTTGCGCAATGCCGGGGCCGAGGCCATCGCCGTGGATGCGGTGCGGGTCGAGCCGAACAGCGTCGTCAACGGTCCGGTCGGCGGACTGCTGCTGGGCAGTGTCCATCTCGGCGACCCATTCGAGGTCAGCGCGATCGGCAACCCGGAAACGCTGACTGGGAGCCTGACCCGGGCCGGTGGGATTATTGCCCAGCTCGCGGCGACCGACCCGGCGGCCCAGCTGATCGTCACACCGGTCGATACCCTGCGCCTGCCGGCGACGCTCCAGGACCTGGTCCCGGCCCATGGCCAGCCCCGGCTCTGATAGTCTCCCGGCCGAATGTCCAGCCTGATTCCCCAGCAGCCGATCCCCGCCGACGCTGAGCCTGTGCCCGTGGCTGGCGACGACACGCCCGACGAGGCCGTCGAGACCGGGGCCATCGAGGTCCTCCGCAATCGACCGTTCCTGGCCCTGTGGCTGGCCCAGGCCCTGACCCAGGTCGGCGGCAACATGGTCCTCTACGGCCTGACCGTTCGGGTGTACTCGCTGACCGGTTCAACGTCCGCGGTCAGCCTGCTGATCCTGACCTTCCTCGTCCCGGCGGTCCTGCTGTCGGCCGTGGCCGGGGTCTATGTCGACCGGCTCGACCGGCGCCTGATCCTGATCGTGACCAACCTGCTCCGGGCGGTGATGTTCGGCTTGCTGTTCTTCGTCGGCGACAATATCGGCCTGATCCTGCTCCTGAACGCGGCCGTCTCGACGGTCACCACGTTCTTCGCCCCGGCCGAGGCGGCCATGATCCCCGTCCTTGTCCGGCGCGGCCAGCTGCTGGCGGCCAACGGGATCTTCACCCTGACCCTCAACGCGGCCTTCGCCCTGGGGTTCGCCCTGCTCGGCCCGCTCGTGGTCAACCTGACCAGTCCCCAGGTCCTTGTACTGGTGGTGGCCGCCTGCTACCTCCTGGCCATGGTCCTGACCGTCACCCTGCCGTCCGCTCCGCCCCTGGTCGACGTCCAGCCCCACGGGCTGGCTGTCCGCGAGGCGAGCGTGGCAGTTGAATCCACCCTGGGTCAGCTGCGCGAGGGAATGTCCTTCATCCGGGCCAACCGGAGCATCACCTGGTCGCTCGTGTACCTGGGGATCACGGCATCCCTGATCGGCGTCCTGGGCGTGGTCGGCCCGGCCTTCGCCCAGCAGGCCCTGGGCCTGTCGGCCAAGGACTTCGTGGTCATCGTCCTGCCCCTCGGGATCGGGGTCGTGACCGGGATCCTGTTCCTCAACAGCTACGGCCGGCTGCTGTCCCGGCGACGCACCATCGAGACGGGCCTGATCCTGCTGGGCGCCTTCCTGGCGATCCTGTCGGCGGCCGGCCCCGTTACTCGCTTCCTGCAGCACGTGACGTCGGTCTCGCCGATTGACGTGTCGTCGCTGGTGACCCTCCTGTCGGTCGTGATCGTGCTCGCGTTCCTGGCCGGGATCGCCTACGCCAGTGTCGCCATCACGGCCCAGACCCAGCTCCAGGAGGACCTGCCCCAGGAGGTTCGAGGGCGGGTATTTGGCGTCCTGAACATGCTCATCTCCACGGCCAGCTTCCTGCCGATCATCATCTTCGGGCTGATCGCGGACGTGATCTCAACGACGGCCGTGGTCTTCGTCGTGGCCATCGCCATCGCCGGCTCGGGGATCCTGTCGGCGGTCGGCCGGCGCAGTCCCGTCGGTGCCTGACCGGGCATCCGGATGAACCGGATCGCGGTGGTCTTCACAGGCGGCACGATCAGCATGGTCGTGGATCCCGAAGCCGGCGGAGCCGTCCCGGCCCTGGACGGCGCGGCGATCCTGGCCCGCACCCCGGGCCTTGACCGGATCGCGGAGCTTGTTCCCCTGGACCGCGGGATGATCCCGGCCAGCCACTGGACGTTTGCCCGCCTGCTGGACGTGGCCGGCGACCTGCGCCGGCTGGCTGCCGATCCGGCCATCGACGGCATCGTGGTGGTCCAGGGCACCGATACGATCGAGGAGTCCAGCCTGGCCTTCGACCTGCTGGTGGACACCGTCAAGCCGATCGTGGTCACCGGGGCGATGCGGACGGCCACAGATCCCGGTTACGACGGACCCGCCAACTTGCGCGATGCCGTCCGCTGTGCCGCGTCACCTGACTTGCGGGGAGCCGGGGTGGTGGTTGTCCTGGCCGGCACGATCGAACCAGCCGCTGACGTGACCAAGACCCACGCCAGCGCCGGGAACACGTTCAGGAGCCTGAACCAGGGACGGCTGGGTCACCTGGCCGGCGACCTGGTGGTCGTCGAACGGGCGCCCTGGGCGCGCCGACCGGTCCTCGCCACGACGGTGGCTGCCAGTCCGATCCCCATCGTGGTCGCGACAATCGGCATGGACGAAGGGCTGATCCGGGCAATCCGGACCCTCGGTCCGGCGGGAATCGTGGTCGAGGCCACCGGTGCCGGCAATACGGCCGCCGGCCTGCTGGACGAGGCCAATGCGGCGATCCAGGACGGCATCTCGGTGGTCCTGACCACCCGGGCCCCGTCCGGCGCAGCTGGACCGGGCTACGCCTTCCCGGGCGGCGGGGCGACCTGGGTTCGGGCGGGTGCGTACCTGGCCGGCAGCCTGACCGGACCCAAGGCCAGGATCGCGCTGTCCCTGGCCCTCGGAGCCGGCTTGGGCGGACCGGAGCTTCGTTCCTTCCTCACTGAGCCGCAACCCTGATTCGGCCGAGCGGACCGGCCGACTCGGTGATCCTCGGCCGGATCCTCACCCTGGCCGGCGAGCACGGGCTGGGCGAGGTGGCGGCGATCGCCACCCGCGACGGCCGGGTGCTCGCGACCGGCAGCCAGGCCGAGATCGAAGCGCTGGTCGGTCCGCGAACACGCCGGTTGACGTTGGGCCCCGACGAGGTCGCCCTGCCCGGTCTGACCGACAGTCACCTGCACCTGGCGGAGGCAGCCCTCGCCGGAGATCAGGTCCAGCTGGCCGAGGCCGCCACCCTCCAGGATGGGCTGGACCGGATCGCCGCCGCCGACGCCCGGCTCGAGCCCGGTGCCTGGCTGACCGGCAACGGCTGGTCGCGCGATCGGTGGGGCGACTGGCCGACTGCGGATGGGCTTGCCCGGGTAGCGCCCGGCCGGCGGGTCGCCCTGTGGGCCCACGACCACCATGCCCTGTGGGCGAGCAGCGAGGCGCTCAGCGACGCGGGCATCGGACCCGGCACGGTCGACCCGGCTGGTGGCCTGGTTCGGCGCGGGCCCGATGGCCAGCCGACGGGGATCCTGCACGAGACGGCGGTGACCCTGGTCCTCGACCGGGTGCCCCTGCCAACCGCCGCCGACTACGAAGCCGCGTTGCCCGGGATCGGTCGGGAGCTGGTCTCGCTGGGGGTCGTGGCGGTTCATGATCCCGGACTGTTGCGGCCCAGCCCGGGTCTCGACGGCCGCCTCCAGGCCTATGGTCAGCTTGCCGATTCCGGGCGATTGCCGGTGCGGGTCCACGCATCCGTGCGGGCCGAGGCGTTGGAGCCGGCAATCGCGCTGGGACTGCGCAGCGGGGCCATCCTCGGCGAGGACTCGACCGGCCGGGCCCGGTTCGGGTGGCTGAAGCTGTTCACCGACGGCTCGATGGGCTCACGTACGGCAGCGATGCTCGAACCTTTCGAGGATGAGGGCGGCCACGGGCTGTGGGTGACCGAACCGGAGGCCCTGCGCTCGCTCACGGCAGGGGCAGCGGCGGGCGGCGTGGCAACCCAGATCCATGCCATCGGCGACGCGGCAGTCCGGGCTGCATTGGACGCGTTTGGGCCGGCCGGGACCCGCGACCTGCCCCTCCGCGCCCGGATCGAACACGCTCAGCTCGTCGATCCGGCCGACCTCGCCCGATTTGGCGAGCTGGGAATCGTGGCCTCGATCCAGCCGGTGCACCTTCGTTCGGACGGTCCCGAGGCAGGCCGGGCCTGGGGTGCTCGCGCCGGATCGGGCGGCTACGCGTGGAGGTCGCTCCTGCGAGCCGGTGCCACCCTCGCCTTCGGGACCGACGCGCCGGTCGAGCCGATCGATCCCTGGCCGGGGATTGCCGTGGCCATCACCCGTCGCTGGCCGGGCTGGCCGGTTGATCAGCTCGCCTTCGGTCCCGACCAGGCCCTCACCATCCGCCAGGCACACCGGGGCGCCTGCCTGGGTCCGGCCCAGGCCGAGGGCATCCACGATCGGGGCCGGCTGACGGCGGGCC
>JBBRIV010000106.1:0-9428 GCA_038220425.1 Candidatus Limnocylindrales bacterium | reverse complement strand
TGATTGCGTCTACCTGGGCGATGGCTCCGGCGCGCTGCCCTGGTCGAGCGACATCTGGATCCACGACTCGGTGTGCACCGGCAACGGCCGGATGGGCATCGCCATCGTGGCCGCCCGGCACTTCACGATCGAGCGCAACTCGTTCTCGGCGATCGCCTACCACGTCATCGACATCGAGCCCAACCACCAGTCGCCGGTCGAGGGCGCCTCGTACGTGATGATCCGGTCCAACACCGTCCACGGTGCACTCAAGGAGCGCCTCGTCAGCATGGATGGCTGGGGACCGATCGACCACGTCACGATCACCGCCAACATGATGTCCGGCGGGGCCCTGATCATTGCCGCCCGACCGTTCGCCGGCAGCGGCTACCGGATCAGCGGCCTGGTCATCACCAACAACACGGGCACCCAGAGTGAGCACGGCTCGATCATGGATTTCGTGGCCAACGACAGCCTCACGGTCACCGGCAACCGCCAGCCGATTTCGAGTGGCAGCCTGACCAGCGTCTCGAATTCGACCAACGTGCACATCTCGGGCAACGTCAACTGAAGCTGGTCGGCTGACCCGAAGCCTGTCCCGGAGACAGTCCGGGATACGCTTCGGGCATGACCGAGGTGCCTGAGCGGCGATCGCGCCGCCTGTCGGTGGCCCTGGCCGTGACCGTCCTGGCCGGCCTGCTGGTTGGCCGTGCCCTCATTGCCGGATCGGGATCGCCGCCGAGCGAGCCGCCGGGCAGTGCTTCCCCGCCGCCAGAGTCGAGCCCCAGCCCGGATCCATCGATCTCACCCAGTCGCCTGCCATCGACGAGCCCCGGGCCGATCGTCAACGTCCCGGCCGCGATCGACTCGACCGGCGCGACCGACGTCACCGGGGCCATCCAGGCCGTCCTCGACGGAGCTCCCGACGGCGCCACGGTTCGCTTTCCCGCTGGTGGCAAGTACCTCCTGTCCGGCACGCTCGAGCTGACCGCCCGGCACGACCTCACCCTCGATGGCGGGGGCGCAACGTTGCGCAACAGCGCCGCCAGCGGTGCCGCCAAACCGGTCATCCGGCTGACCGGTTCGGATGGGCTCACGATCCGGGACCTGACCCTGGTGGGAGCGAACCCCCAGCCAGGCGTCTACGCACCGAGCCGCGAGCACGACCACGGCATTTCGATTGTGGGCAGCACCCACATTGTCCTGGCCGGCCTCAGCGTCGAACAACCGAGCGGCGACTGCGTGTACGTGGCCGACCAGGCCGGCAGCTGGTCGGACGGAGTCAGCGTCGTCGACAGCACCTGCCGGGGGCCGGGCCGTAACGGGGTCGCCGTGGTCGGCGGCCGCAACATCGACGTCGAAGGGACGACCTTCGTCAACGTGGGCTACCACGTCCTAGACCTGGAACCGAACCAGGGTCCGCCGCTTGAAGGCGCGGCCAACGTGACCTTCCAGACGAACACTGTCCGCGCACCGGTCGCCCAGTTCGTGATCGCCGCCAACGGCTGGGGCCCGGTGGACGAGGTGACGGTCCAGGCCAACACCCTGATCGGCCTGGCCCTCCGGATCACGGTTGCGCCGGCGGCCGGCAGCGGCTACCGCCGGACCGGGTTCGTGATCAGCGCCAATCGTTCGGACACGATTGCCGACGAGCCCGATCCACTCATGCAATTCGAGGCAACCGACGGCCTGACGATCACGGGCAATGTCCAGCCGCTGGCCAAGTCGACGGTGCTGGCCGGCGTCGCGAACTCCTGCCGGGTGACCATCGAGGGCAACCAGGTCGGGTCAGGTCAGGCGTCCCTGGTCAATTCGCCCGCCTGCTGAGCGCGTGCTGTGCGCGTGCTGAGCCCGTGCTGATCTGGGCCGTCAGGCGTACAGTGCGCCCATGATCACGGGTCACTGGCGCGATCAATTCCGGTTGGCTGCCCTTGCGGCGGTCGCCTTCGTTCTGGCCCACGACCTGGTCTTCCTGCTGACCGATGGCGGCTCCTATGGGCTGGCCCTGGCCCGGACCGGCCACGGCGACCAGTGGACGGGCACGGTCATCCTGGTCGCTGCCCTGGCCCTCAGCCTGGCGATCCTGGGCGCACTCCGCCTGATCTCCCTGTCGCGACTCGCCCGGCAGCTGAACGCCACGGACCAGTCCGTCCGGGCCGGCAGCATTGGCGACCTGCTGGGTCATCTCGTCCGGGCGTGGCTGGTGATCCTGCCCGTGGCGCTGGCTCTGTTCGTCGGCATCGAGAACCTCGAGCACCTGTCCGTCGGCCTGCCGGCGCCCGGCCTGAGCGTCCTCGGCTCGAGCCAGTACCACTCGGTTGTCTTCGTGTTCATGCTCGTCGCCCTGCTGGCGGCCCTGGTCGACGCCCTGTACCGCTGGCGAAGGGACATCCTGGTTGCCCGCATCGCGGCAGCCCGGGCCGGCCGGCGCCATGGCCGCGTGGTCGTCCTGCGCCACCGTCTGCCCTGGGTTGACCGGCGCCATGCATCGATCACCGGCAACCGGATCTCGGGTCGGGCGCCGCCCCGCTTCGCCGTCGCCTGAGCCCGGCCTGCGCCCGCAACGGGCGCTGCCAACCGGGCTCGCCGCCTGACCGCGAGTCCCGGCGTCGTCCGTCATCGACGACGACTGCCTCCCCAGGAGGACACCATGAACTTCGTTCGATTCCGACGCCTCGGCGTGGCCCTCGCCGCCTCAGCCATCGCCACCTTGCTCATCTCGGGCGTCGCCGATGCCCATGTCGTCAAGAGCTTCGGCACCTATAGCGTGGCTCTTGGCTGGGTCCACGAGCCGACCTACGTCGGCCAGCAGAACGCCGTCCAGGTCGTGGTCAAGGACGCTGCCGGCAAGCCCGTCACCGACCTGGCCGACGGCGACCTGAAGGTCACGATCAGCGTCGGCGGCCAGACCTCGGCGGCCCTCGACCTGCTCAACACCTACGACCCGGACACCGGGCTGGGCGTTGCCGGCGACTACGAGGCGCCGATCATCCCGACCGCGCCCGGCGACTACACCTTCCATCTGACCGGCTCAATCCACGCGAGCCCGGTTGACGAGACGGCGGTCTCCAGCGACTCCACGTTCAACTCGGCGATCGGGGCAACCGGCATCCAGTTCCCCAACCAGCTCCCGGCCCTGACCGACATCGTCACCCGGCTCGACCGGATCGATGCCCGCCTGGCCAGCCCGGCCCCGGCGGCCACGACCACCGGCACCGACAACAGCGCGGTCGCCGCGAGCGCCGGCCTGGGGATCCTCGGACTGCTTGTAGGCCTCCTGGCCCTGGCCGTCGCAATCCGCGGCCGACGACCGGCCGGCTGACGGACTCGTGCTCACCCGCACCGGCCTGATCCGCGGCGCGGCGGTCCTGGCGGCCAGCCTGGGACTTGCCGCGACGCTGGCGATGCCCAAGGCGGTCCTTGGCCACGCCCTGCCCCAGTCGAGCGTGCCTGGTGCCGGCGCCCAGTTGAGCTCAGCACCGGGCCAGGTGACGATCACCTTCGGCGAGCGACCCGACCCGAAGCTGTCCACGATCAAGGTCTTCAACACGAGCGGTGCGCCAGTCACCTCGGACCCGACCGGGGCCGTTCCGGGCAATCCGCTGGAGCTCAGCGTCGCCCTCAGCGGTGGCTTGCCGGACGGGGTCTATACGGTCGCCTGGCGAACCCTCTCGGCGGTTGACGGCCACCTGGCCACCGGCTCCTTCGCGTTCGGCGTCGGGGTGGCGCCGCCGATCAGCCCGCCCGGATCGGTCGCTGGGCCGGCCGGTGGGACGACCTCCACTGTCATCTCACCGGTCGCGATCGGGGCGCGCTGGCTGCTCTACCTGGGCCTCGTCGGGTTGCTTGGCCTGGCCGTCTTCGGGGCCCTGGTCGCTCACGGCTCGGCCGCCTCGGTCAGGCGGGTCGTGCCCGTCGCCTGGCTCATTGCCGCCATCGGCAGCGCGGCGGTGATCGTCGTCCAGCTGGCCGATGCCGAGGTGGGTCTGGGCCAGGCCCTGGACACGTCCTTCGGTCCAGCCATCGTCATCCGGAGCGCGCCCCTCGTTGTGGCCGGGGCCGGGATCAGCCTGACCTGGTTGAGACGCCAGGGCAGTCGGGCGGGCCTGGTCCTGGTCGCCCTGGGGGCCAGCGGCGCGATGGTTGCCGACGTCCTGCTCAGCCATGCCGCCGCCGGCAACAACCCGGTCCTCGACATCCCCGTCCAGGTAATCCACGTCGTCGCGGTGGGCCTGTGGCTGGGTGGCCTGCTGGGCCTGCTCGTGAACCTGCGCCGGGGACCGGACGAGACGACCGCCCGGCTGGCCAGTCGGTTCTCGCGCCTGGCCACCGTGGGCATCGCCGTCGTTGCCCTGAGCGGGTTGCTGCGGGCCATTGCCGAGGTCGGGACGCTCGACCATCTCGTGTCCACCGACTTCGGCAAGCTGGTCATCGCCAAGTCGGCCCTGCTGGGCGTCCTTGCCCTGTTCGGGGCGATCAACCACTTCCGGCACGTGCCGGCCGCCGGCCGGGCGCTGGCCGGACTGCGTCGGCTCGGTTCGGCCGAGCTGCTCGTCGGCGGCACCGTCCTGCTCCTGTCGGCTTCGCTGGTCAACCTGGCCCCGCCGACCGAGACGGGCGGCTCCTCGACGCCCTTGCCGGCGGTGAGCCCGCTGGTGGTGGCCGGCTCGGACTTCGGGACGTCGCTGAAGCTGCGCCTGCAGGTCTCGCCTGGAACGGCCGGGTTCAACACGTTCACGGCGACCGTCGACGACTTCGACAGTGGTGCTCCGCTGGCGGCCGTCAGCGGGGTCTCGCTGCGCGTCGTCTTTCCCGGCCGGGCCGACGTGGGCAGTTCGCGGCTGGACTTGCCCGGGACCGGGCCGGGCACGTTCAGCGCCAGCGGCTCGAACCTGTCGCTGGTCGGCGCCTGGCAGGTGACCACGCTGGTCGTCAACGGCAGCGCCTCCGTCGAGGTCCCCCTGGAGCTGATCACCCGGACGGCCACACCCACCATCGATGTCAATGCGGTGGCCGGCCTGCCCACCATCTACACCGTCCACCTGTCGGCAGCCCGAACGATGCAGGTCTATCTCGACCCGGGCAGGGCCGGCCCGAACGAGGTCCATGCCACGTTCTTCGATGCCGCCGGAACCGAGCTCCCGGTGGCCAGCGTGGCGATGGTCCTTGGGCCAACGGCGGGGGCCGGGACGATACTCAAGCCACGCCAGCTGGAACCGGGTCACTTCGTGGCCGATTCCACCCTGGCCGCCGGAACCTACACCCTGTCCGTCGCAGGCCCCGCCCCGAACGGCGACCAGCTCACCACCCAGCTCGACGTTACCGTAACCCCGTGAGGAATCTATGAACCAACTCCCGCGCCGGCGCACGTGGCCGGCAGCCTGCCTGATCCTGCTCCTCCTCGACGTCGCTGCGTGCAGCTCGCCGGCCACGGCCGGCTTCAGCAGCGAGCCGTCGGCCAGCGTCGTTGCCCCGACACCGGCCGGTTCGCGGCCATCGTCGCCGGCGATCGTGACGATCGTCTCGCCGACCGCCAACCAGGTTGTCACCGGCAGCACCCTGCAGGTCGTGATCTCGCTGCAGGGCGCGACGATCGTGGCCGCGACCACCACGGCAATCACGCCGACCACCGGCCACGTTCACCTGTACGTCGACAATGCCCTCGTATCCATGAACTACGGCCTGACCCAGACCCTGCCGGTTCATCCCGGGACGTACATCCTGAAGGCCGAGTTCGTCGCCGCCGACCATGCTCCGTTCGACCCGCGGGTCTGGTCGCCCGAGATCATCTTCACGGTGCACTAAGGGTGCCGGATCGCCGCCGGACACCACTCCGGACACCAGTCCCGACGCCAGCCCGGACGGCCTCGATCGTCCTGTGTGCGGGCGTCCTGCTGATCGCAGCGGCCCAGCTCGTGGGGCCGGTCGCGGCGCCCCTGTTCGACTCACTGACGGTCTTGGGCCCGTACCGCTACCTGAGCCCCACTGGCAGCCAGGCTGGCGCGCCCACATCGGCCACGGTCACCGAGCCGCTGGTGGACGGGGCAAGCCCCGGTTTCAACGCGACCACCGCAGAATTCCCGCCCCAGGCCCAGCTGATCGCCGCACCCGGCGCGTTCCAACTTGGGCCTGCCAGCACGTCGATCACGGTTACGATCCAGCCAGTCGCCCCGGTGGCACCCTCCACCGTGGGTGCCTTCCTGGGCAATACGTATCGCTACGCGGTCACCGACCAGACCGGCCTGGCCCTCAGCCCAAAGACCGGCACGGACGTCACCCTCGTCCTGCGGGTACCCGATGCCACCAGCGACGGGACCATGGCCGAGTACCTGGCTGGGTCCTGGACTCGGATCTCGTCATCACCGGCCGGCACGCCCGGATTCTTCATCGGTACGGCGGCGTCCTTCGGTGACTTCGCGATGGTCACGGTGGCCGCGTCGGGGATCGGGCCGCTCCAGGTCAGCCTGCTCGTGGTGCTCGTCGGGGCGCTCCTGGCCGCGATCGGCTACGTCATCGTGCGCCGTCGGCGAAAACCGGAACTCCGACCGGAAGGCCGCTCGACCCGGCCGTCCAACAGGCGGACCACGTCGAGCTCGAGTCGCAAGCGCCGACATTGATGGGCCATTCGCGCCAAACTCAGCCATCTCGATCACACGGAGTGCACCTCATGCTGGCAACCCTGCGCCGCGTCCTGGTCTTCGGGCTGGCGGCCCTGCTCGCGGGCTGTACGGGCGTCGCTGGATCGGCCGGGCCCACGACGGGGCCTGCGGCCAGTCCGGCGAACCTCGCGGCGGGCGGCGAGCCGATCCGGATCGGGGCCGTCTTTCCGATCAGCGGCAACGCCGCCACGCTGGCCCTCCAGGAGTTGCGCGGGGTCCAGCTGGCTGCCGACTTCGTCAATGCCGACGGCGGGATCGCGGGTCGCCGGGTGGTCCTGGACATCCGCGATCTCGAGTCGGGCGACGACGCGATGGCCGCGATGGCCTCGCTCCGGGCCGACGGCGTGTCGGTGGTGGTAGGCGCCTATTCATCGGAGCTTTCGATCCCGGCGGCGGCTGCCGCCGACCATGCCGGCCTGGTCTACTGGGAAGCGGGCTCAGTGGCGGATCAGCTCACCGGCCAGGGCCTGCCCCTGGTCTTCCGGGTGGGCGCCAGCAGCACCAACCTGGGCGACAACTCGGCCAACTTCGCGGCCAGCCAGCTGGCGCCGCGGCTGGGCACGACGCCGGCCGGCCTGCGCGTGGCGATCGTGGCCGCCAACGACGCCTATCCCCAGTCGGTCGCAGCGGCGGCCGTCGCCACGGCGGCGGCCAACGGCACCCAGATCGTCGACCAGCAGACCTACAACCTGACCTACCCGAACTGGCCGCGGGTGATGGCCGAGCTCGCTGCAGCAAAGCCGGCCGTGATCATCCTGGCCTCGCACATCGAGGACGGCGTCGCCTTCCGCAAGGCGATGGTCGGCGCCGGCCTGAAGGTCCAGGCCCTGATTGGTTCGACCATGGCCGAATGCACCCCGGACTTTGCCGGAGAGCTGGGCGCCGATGCAATCGGAGTCTTTGCCTCCGACCGACCTACCGGTGGCTTCCAGCCGGGCGCTCTCGACCCTGCCGCCCGGGCAACCTACGACCGGCTGGCCGGCGCCTGGGCTCACGACAATCCGGCCGCCGCTCCCAGCGACGCCTACGGCGCCGGCGGGGATCCGGCCGCCTCGCCCAGCTCAGGACCGGTGATCGTCGGGCCGATCCTGGAGACGTCCGTCGCCGCGGGCCCAACCGAGGAGGCGCTGTCGGGGTTCTCCGCGGCCTGGGCGCTCTTCCGTGACGTCCTGCCGGCAGCTGCCGGTCTGACGGCCGACGACATTGCCGTCGCGGCACGGGCCATGGACCTGCCTTCCGGCAGCCTGCCCAACGGGGCTGGGATCCGCTTCTCGACCGCGCCCGGCAGCCTGGGCCAGAACCTGCGGGCCGCGGCGGTCATCTGGCAATGGCAGGCCGTCCAGTCCTACACGTTCGTCTGGCCGCCGACCTACGCCACGGGTTCGATCAAGTTCGTGCCGCTCGGCCAGTGATCCAGCGCGTCACGCGGCCGGCCTGGGGTGACCGGGCCGGACTCGTCGTACGCCCAGCCGCGATCGGGCTCGTCCTGGCCCTGGTCGTGGGCGCCCGCTGGCTGGCAACCGTGGACGACGGGCCGCCCTTCCTGGTCGGGACGCTGTTCGGGCTGGGGCTCGTCGGGCTGGCGGTTGCCGGCGGCCTGCGCTGGGTCGCGCCCGCCCGGACCGCGGACCGGTTCCGGGCCGTCCTCGTCCCTGGGCTTGTCGGCCTGGCCGGCGCGGGAATCCTGGTGGCCCTGGCCATCGGCGCGGGACAGCTGGCCGGCCAGCCCCTGCACCAGGTTGCCAAGTCCGACTTCGTGCTGTGGGCGCTGGTCACCACCCTCGTCGCCACGGCCGAGGAGCAGGTCCTGCGCGGTGCCCTGTTCGACGCTCTTAGAGATGCCGGCGGGCTGGCCCTTGCGGTGGTCGTCACAAGCGTCGTCTTCGCCGTGATGCATGTGCCCTTCTACGGTTGGCACGTGGTGCCCCTGGACGTGGGCGTTGGCGTGCTCCTGGCCGGCCTCCGCCTCGCCTCGGGCAGCGTCGCCGCCCCCGCCATCGCCCACGTCCTGGCCGATCTCGCGACCTGGTGGGTCTAGCCGCCCTCAGCCATCCGGCGGCGGCGCCGGCGGGACCTTGCCGACGCGGTTCCAGGCGGCCCGTCCCTGGCCTTGGCCTTGGCCTTGACCAGCCGGCGCGCCGGCTGACCTGGCGGCGCCCAGGTTGGACGAGGCCGCGGCGGCTGAACAGGCGGCCTGGGCGATTGACCAGGCATCCCCGACCTTGGCCGCCAGGATGCTCGGTGCATGAGCATTCCAAGGGGAAGGAGCTGCTCAAGCCTCGCGAATCGGCTCGACCAGGGGCGAGGACGGGCCGGAGGTCCGATCCCTGAGCGTGATTCATGCCTGAATCGTCCGCCGAGTCGAGGCTTCGAGCCGGCTTCTCGGCCTAGGGGTCTCGATGCCCCCGAAATGCCCATGCACCGAGCATCGACGCCAATAAGCGCCGTCGCGACCCGCCCGGACCCGGCACCCGAGCCCCGACGGCCTCAGGCGTCGGGCAGGACCTTGCCGGGGTTGAGGATGCCCAGGGGATCAAAGGCCGACTTGACGGCCCGCATCAGGGCGACCGCGCCGCTGCCCCGCTGGAGCTCCAGGTAGTCCCGGCGCGAGGTGCCGATTCCGTGTTCGGCCGTGACCGTGCCGCCCAGGGCGATGGCGGCCCGGTACAGGGCATCGGTCGCCTTGTTGAGCTTCTTCTCGCCGTCCGGGTCGTCACGGTCGAGGATGATGTTGGGGTGCAGGTTGCCGTCGCCGACGTGGCCGAAGGTCGCGATCACGAGGCCCTGCTC
>JBBRIV010000105.1:0-9568 GCA_038220425.1 Candidatus Limnocylindrales bacterium | reverse complement strand
TACCTGGCGCTGACCAGCGCCGCGATCGCCACGCCCACCACGTCGACCCTCAACTTCCCGCTGTATGACATCCGGGCGAACGGGGTCACGATCCCACTCGGAACCGGTGATCAGCTGTGGTTGCGCTACGTGGCCCGGGCAGGGGCCTCGACCCAGGTCATCTTCGACGTGACCGGCTACTTCCTCGCCCCCGGCTGATCCGGGCCGCCCAGCCAGCGACATGGCAGCGAACTGGTGCTTGAAAGCCAGCAGCCAAGTGCCGACACTGCCGATAGGGCATCCGTCAGGGTTGTCGGACAGATGACGCCCATTGATGATGTCCGTCGACTGCCGTCGATCGTCGGTGGTCCGGGCTGCCAGGCAGGCCAGGGGAGACGAGATTGATCGATCTGGGTCCCAATCGCTACGGCACGTCGGCGATCCGCCTGGTCAAGGTCGTCCGCGGGACCGCCGGCCAGCAGGTTCGGGACCTGACCATCTCGATCGGCCTCGAAGGCGACATCGGGGCAGCCCAGGTGGCCGGCACTGCCGGCGCCGTCGAGGCCAGCGACACGCTGAAGGACACGACGTACGCCCTTGCCCATGAGCACCTGACCGGCCCGATCGAGCATTTCGGCCGAGTCCTGGCCGAGCACTTCGTCGTCCTTCCCCAGGTCGTTCGGGCGACGGTCTCGATCAGCGAGCACGCCTGGACGCCGATTCCCACCCACACCGGGCCGGCCAGCGATGCCTTCGTCCGGACCGACGAGCTGACCCGCACGGCGCAGGTCCAGGTGACTGCGGCGGGCGCCACGATCGAGGCCGGGTTCCAGGACCTGACCCTGCTGAAGACAGCCGGTTCCGGTTCCGGCCGGTTGATGGCCAGCCGGGTGAGCGCAACCTGGCGCTATGGGTCGGCCGAGGTCGACTTCGACGCCGTGTTCGACGGCGTATGCGCGACGCTCCTCGACGTGTTTGCCGAGGATGACGGCGGCTCCGTGCAGGCGACCACCTGGACGCTCGGCCAGGCGGTCCTGGCGGCATGTCCCGAGATCGACCAGATCCACCTGACGATGCCCAGCCAGGATCACTTGCTCGTGGACCTGAACCCGTTCGGGCAGGTCAACGATCGCGAGATCTACGTACCGAGCAGCGAGCCCTACGGCCTGGTTGAAGCCACGATCCGACGCGCTGACGCCTCGGCGGAGCCTGAGCCAGTCCCACTGGCAGAAGCTGAGCCCGAGCCCGAGCCCGAGCCAGAGCCAGAACCCGAGCCGATCGTTGAGCCCGAGCCCGAACCAGAACCCGAGCCGATCGTTGAGCCCGAGCCGGAGCCGGAACTTGAGCCGATGGCGGTCGTCGTTGCCCCGGTGGCTGCCGCTGCCGCTCCCGCGATGCCTACCGCGCCGCTCCAGGGTGTCGAGGTCCGGGCCAAGCCTGTCGCCCATGTCGACGAGGTCCTCACGCCGGAGGCCCTTGCCTTTGTGGCCGGCCTGCAGCGCAGCTTCGGGGCGCGTCGCCTGGAGCTCCTTGCTGCTCGCAAGAAGCGCCAGTCGGAGCTGGACCGGGGAATCCTGCCCAGCTTCCTGGCCGAGACTGCCAGCCTGCGCAGCGCAACCTGGTCCGTAGCCCCGGCTCCGGCCGACCTGCGCGATCGGCGCGTCGAGATCACCGGGCCGGCCGAGCCCAAGATGATGATCAACGCCCTGAACTCGGGCGCCCGGGTCTTCATGGCCGACCTTGAGGACTCACTGTCACCAACCTGGCCGAACGTGATCGGTGCCCAGACCTCCATCGCCTCCGCCGTTCGCCGCGAGCTGTCCTTCGACAGTCCAGAAGACAAGCATTACCAGCTCAACGAGGAGCTCGCCACCCTGGTCGTCCGGCCGCGCGGCTGGCAGCTCGATGAGCGCCACGTGCTGGTGGACGGCGAGCCGGTTTCGGCAGCCCTCTTCGACTTTGGCCTGTTCGTCTTCCACAACGCGGCCGAGCAGCGCAAGCGCGGCACGGCTCCGTACGTCTACCTCCCCAAGCTCGAGTCGCACCTCGAGGCGCGCCTCTGGAACGACGTCTTCGTGGCCGCCCAGAGCGCCCTGGAGATTCCGGTGGGCACCATCCGGGCAACCGTCCTGATCGAGACGATCCTGGCCGCGTTCGAGATGGACGAGATCCTGTACGAGCTGCGCGAGCACGCCGCGGGCCTAAACGCCGGGCGCTGGGACTACCTGTTCAGCTGCATCAAGAAGTTCCGGTCACAGGCACAGCAGGTCCTGCCCGACCGGGCCCAGCTGACGATGACCGTGCCGTTCATGCGTGCCTACACCGAGCTGCTCGTCCAGACCTGCCACCGACGTGGGGCCCACGCCATCGGCGGAATGGCCGCGTTCATCCCGTCCCGGCGCGATCCCGAGGTGAATGCCGAGGCGATGGCCCGGGTTCGGGACGACAAGGTGCGTGAGTCGGGCGATGGCTTTGACGGGACCTGGGTAGCCCATCCCGATCTTGTGCCGCTGGCCACCGAGATCTTCGATGGGGTCCTGGGCTCAGCGCCGGACCAGAAGTCGCGGCTCCGTCCAGAAGTCGCCGCGCAGGCTGCCGGGCTGCTCGACCTGACCGTGACTGACGGCAAGGTGACCGAGGCCGGCGTTCGAACCAACATCTCGGTCGCCCTGCAATACCTGGATGCCTGGTTGAGCGGCAACGGCGCGGCCGCGATCAACAACCTGATGGAGGATGCCGCCACCGCCGAGATCTGCCGCTCCCAGCTGTGGCAGTGGCGGGCGACCCGCACCCGGCTGGCCGACGGACGAGTCTTTGACGACGACCTGTATAAGAAGTTCCGGGCCGAGGAGCTGGCCCGTCTGGGCGGGACGGCCGCCGGACGGCTCAGCGATGCCGTTACCGTCCTCGATCGGCTGGTCTTCGCCACGGCGTTCCCCGACTTCCTGACCGTTGAGGCCTACCGCCTCCTCGCGTAGAACTTTGCCGCGAGCCATTCCGAGCAGCCGTAGACTGGGGCCATGGACGAGCTCGACGGCGTCATCGCGGCACCCGATCACCACCGGGTCATCTTCGAGAACGACACGGTCCGCGTGCTCGAGGTCACGATCCGGGTGGGCGACCGGACGCCCCTCCACACCCACCTGGCGCCGACGTTGCTGGTCGTGAAGTCGGGTTCGCATTTCGTGCGCCGGGATGAGCACGGCCAGACCCTGGTCGACACCCGGGCTGATCCGGAGTTCGTGATGCCGCCGGTCATCTACACGGCGTCGAGCCCCCGACACACCCTCGAGAACCCCGGCCCGGACGACCTGGTCATGGTCGGCGTCGAGCTCAAGGGTCCAGCTCCCGCCTGATCAGCCGACCTCGTGAATCGAGATCGCCTGGGCGCCTTGCCACAGGCAGCGCCGGCCGGCTTCGCGCAGGCGCTCGGCCCAGCCCTCGTCGGGTTCGATCGTGGCGAAGTGATTGGCCGCCAGCTGACCCACCTTGGAGCTGGTCACGCAGGCGCCGTACGGGAAGAAGATCTCGCATTCGCTGATCCCGCCCGGGTACAGGGCGAGCTGGCCCGGGGCCGGGTCCGAGGTGTGGTTCTCGAATTCGATCCCCGGCCGGAGGTCGCCGTACGGGATCCAGGTCGATTCGCCGCTCCAGCGGCAATGGATCAGGGACGCCTGGATCGGCAGCATCCGCCGGATTGCCTCGATCGTGCGCGGCGCGGCCGCCTCCCAGCGGGCGCTAAAGTGGAGATCGCCAACGACGATGACGAGTCGAGCCATTCTCGGAGGATAGCGTGACCACCAGCGTGCCGAGATGACCCTGGCCAGCCTGGGCGTTAACCCGTCCCAACGCTGGACGATCGTCCGGGGCGTGATCCCGGGCTGCCCGCCCGGCACGATCGTCGAGCTCAGTACCCACGGTTATCAGTTGAGCGTGGCGCGGCCGTGGTTCGGCGTGGTCGCCCAGCTCGACCTGCGAATTGCCACGATCACCGCCTCGAGCGATGGCCGCGAGATCGTCCTGGGCACGGCCATGGGCGAGGTCGCCTTCGAATACGTGGACCAGGCGGCTGCCAGTGCACCCACCGACGCCAGCAGCGCGGCCACCACAGATCTCTCGGGACTGGTCGGCCAGGTGGTCCAGTTCGGCGGCCGGGCCGTCCATGCCGACGGTTCCACCGTGTTCGACTTCCTTGTCCTGCGCCGGATCAATGGCTGGGTCCTGGGCCTGACCGAGGCCGGCCGGCCGGCCGGCATCGCCGAGGCCAACATCGCCTGGGCGCGCGTCCGCGAGCCGGGTCCCCGGGCCGCCCCCGGCCGGCTGGTGGTCACCTACCTGGGTAACCGTGAGGCCAGCCAGCGCACCTTCGAGGCTGAGCTGCCCACCCTCCGCGAGCTTGGCTACGAGCAGGTCGCCCAGGTCTTCGCGGCGAAGCGTGTGAATGTCCTGAACCTGACGCGGGCGTCGGGCATCCTGACCGTGACCCTGCGCCGGGAGGGGTCGGGCGGATGACCGTGCCCGTGCTCCACGGTGAGCGGGTCCTGCTCCGGCCGGCCACGCCCGACGATGTTGCCCGCCTTGCGCCGATCATGGCCGACCCCTCGGTAGCCCGCTGGTGGACGGCTGCCAGTGCCGCCGGAGCTGCCGCAGACTGGCTGGCGGACGACGGGCTGCTCAAGCTGATGATCGAACTCGATGGCGACGTGGTTGGCAGCCTCCAGGTCGACGAGGAGACGGATCCGGACTACCGCCACGCCAGCATCGATCTGTTCCTGGCTCCGGCGGCCCAGGATCGAGGTCTCGGGCCAGACGCCATTCGGACGGTGGCCCGCCATCTGATCGACGTCCGCGGCCACCATCGGATCACGATCGATCCATCGGCGGCCAACCGGCGGGCGATCCGTGCCTATGAAAAGGTTGGCTTTCGGGCGGTCGGCGTGATGCGCGCCTACGAACGCGGTCCGGACGGCGCGTGGCACGACAACCTGCTGATGGACCTCCTGGCCGACGAGCTGACCTAAGCCGTCGTCGAGGCGCCGCGCCGCCAGCTCCGCACCCTCGGTCTGCTCCGAACTGCATCAGATGAATGATCGCGACGTGCTCGCGGGTCGACCCTGTCGTGTTTCGGCACCTGCTGCAGGAAGTCGACGAATCTCGGGGGCAACACGTCGCGTTCCTGCATCTGATGCCGATTTCCGACGTGCCTGGCTTCAGGCTGGTCGCGTTCATTCATCTCATGCAGGTCATCCCCAGCGACCCACCAAATCGTTCGCTGGCGACACTTGCAACCGGGCGATCTATCGCATACTCTGCGCGTTATGCACCGCAACCTTCAGCCGTTCGAGGCGAAGCAGAAGCTCTGGCGGCCCAGCCGAATGGCTCGGGCCCTGGAGCTCTAGCGGCGCGCACAACCGCCGACGAAGAGCCTCCAGGGACGGAGGCTTCGAGGGCCGCGACACCGATGGGTGACGCGGCTCTTTTTGTTTGCCCGGGAAAAGGGGACTTGGCATGAATATCGCAATCTTCGGAGATGGCCGGCTGGGCACCGAGATCGGTGACGCACTGGGCAGCCGATCGGGGATCCGGCCGCTGATCCTGGGCCGGCCGGCCACCGGGCGCCATCCGTCGGCCGCGCTGATCGGGATGGACCTGGTCTTCGAGGCGAGCGTGGGTGGCGCCGCGCGCGACAACGTCGAAACGGCCCTGAGCGCGGGCGTCCGGCGCTTCGTGATCGCGACCACGGCCTGGTCGGACGATCAGCCGACCGTTGATGCAGCCCTGCGTCGAGCCAACGCCTCGGCCGTCTCGGCCCCCAACTTCAGCGTGGCCGTCAACCTGTTCTTCCGGCTGGTCGATGCGGCCACCCGGCTGTACGGGCCGATTGCCGCCTTCGATCCCTATGTCCTCGAATGGCACCACGCGGCCAAGGCCGACCGACCGTCGGGGACCGCCCGGGAGCTCCTGCGCCGGATCGTCGCGGCGCATCCCCGGAAGCGCGGCGTGCGCGAGCTCGACGCCGACGGGCCGGCCGATCCGGAGCTGGTGGAGGTGGCCGTGCTGCGAGCCGGAGCCGGCCCGGGCATGCACCTGGTGGGCTTCGACGCTCCCAGCGAGACGCTCGAGCTGCGCCTGACCGCCCGCGATCGTTCGGCCTACGCCAATGGGGCCGTGGCCGCCGCCGACTGGCTCATGGCTCACCCGCGCCGGCCCGGCCTGCATTCCTTCGATGAAGTGGTCGACGAAATCCTGCTCACCCCAAGTCAGACCAGCAACCACAGCACAGGAGAACTCCGATGACCCGCTACACCCGCACGGCCCGAATCCAGCGACCCATCCTGCGCGGCGCACTGACCGCCCTGGTCACGCCCTTCACCGAAGACGGCGCCGTCGATGAGACCGCCTTCCGGCGGCTGGTCAGCTGGCAGGTCCTGGCCGGAATCGACGGCCTCGTGCCGTGCGGTACGACCGGCGAGGCACCAACCCTCAGTCCCGACGAACGTGACCGGCTGATCGAGATCACGATCGAGATCTCCGCCCAGCGGCCTTCCCGCAGCCGGGTGGCAGTGGTCGCCGGAACCGGGACCAACGACACCTCGGCCACGATCGCCGCAACGCGCCGGGCGGCCGCCCTGGGGGCCGACGCCGCACTGGTCGTGGGCCCGTACTACAACCGGCCCGACCAGCGCATGCTCGAGGCCCATTTCCGGGCCGTGGCCGACGAGGGTGACCTGCCCATCGTCGTGTACAACGTGCCCTCGCGGACCGGCTCCAACCTGGAAGCGGATACGTTCCTGCGCCTGGCCAGCCATCCCCGGGTGATTGCGATCAAGGAGGCCTCGGGCAACCTGGAGCAGATCGCCCGGATCTGCCGCGAGCGCCCGCGCGACGTCGCCGTCCTGGCCGGTGATGATGCCTGGACCTTGCCCCTGCTCGCCCTGGGCGGCGACGGGGTGGTCTCGGTGGCGAGCAACGAGATCCCGGGCGAGATGGCTGCCCTGTGTGCCGCGGCGCGCGCCGGGGACTGGGATGAGGCGCGCCGGATCCACGAGCGCTGGCTGCCCCTGATGCTGGCCAATTTCCGGGGCGGGCCGAATCCCGTCCCGGCCAAGGCGGCCCTGCGCGAGATGGGCCTGATCGGATCGGATGCCACCCGCCGGCCGCTCCTGCCCCTGGAAGACGGCCCCCGCGCGGCCCTGGCCACCCTGCTCCGGACCCTCGGCCTGGTTGCGCCGTCGGCCGGCCGGTCGGTCGAGCCGCGCGATGCCCAGGAGGCCGTCGCATGATGGCCGAAGTCGGCTCGATCCTGGCCGAGCTCGAAGCGGGCCGGGTCCGCGCAGCGGTCCCCGACCCGTCCGCGCCCAGTGGCTGGCGAGTGGACGGTGCGGTCAAGGAGGCGATCCTGGCCTGCTTCCGGGACCGCCGAACGGAGACCTGGACGGCCGGTCCATTGGCCTTCCGTGATCGCGTGGGGGTCCCGCCCAAGACCCTCTTCGATTCGGCCGATGGGCAGGCGGCTGACCAGGTCGGGCGTTCGTGGCGGATCGTGCCGGGCGGGACCAGCATTCGAGCCGGTGCCCATCTCGAGCCCGGGGTGGTGGTGATGCCCCCGGCATTCATCAATATCGGAGCCTGGATCGGCGAAGACGTGATGGTCGATTCGCATGTCCTCGTGGGCTCCTGCGCCCAGATCGGCGCGCGGGTCCACCTGGCCGCCGCAGTCCAGATCGGCGGAGTCCTTGAGCCGGCCGGCGCCCGGCCGGTGATCGTCGAGGACGACGCGTTCGTGGGTGCCGGCTCCAGCCTGCTCGAGGGCGTGCTGGTCCAGGCCGGAGCGGTCATCGGGGCAGGGGTCATCCTGACCGGAACGTCGACCATCTTCGACCTGGTGGCGGACACGATCCTGGTCGGAACGGTCGATGAGCCGCTGGTGGTGCCGGCCGGGGCGGTGGTCGTGCCGGGCACCCGGCCGGCTCGCGGTGCCTTTGCACAGGCCCACGGCCTGGGGATCGCGACCGCCCTGATCGTCAAGCAGCGCGATGCCGGGACAAGCGCCCGGGTCGCCCTGGAACTGGCCCTGCGATGAGCGTCAGCCTGCTGGTCGAGGTGGGGTCCGGGCTCCGGATCGACGTCGACGCCATCGACCTGGACGAGCTGGCCCGGCTGCACGATACGCCCCTGTACGTGTACGACCTGGCCGTCGTGGACCAGCGGGTCGGCGCCCTCCGGACGGCCCTGCCGGACGCGTTCCGGCTGGCCTATGCCGTCAAGGCCAACCCGAACCCGGCGGTCCTCGGCCGGATGGCCCGCCTCGGCCTGGGTGCCGACGTTGCCTCCGGTGGCGAGCTCGAGCGAGTCCTGGCTGCTGGATTCGCGTCCGAGTCGCTCGTGTTCACCGGTCCGGGCAAGCGTGATTCGGAGCTGGCGGCGGCGGTTGCGGCGGGCGTCGGCCTGGTCACGGTCGAATCACCCGGCGAGCTGCGCCGGCTCGAGGCGATTGCCTTGGCAGCCGGCCGGCGGGTCCCGATCCTGCTCCGTCGGTCGATCGGCCCGGACGCGCCGGAGACGGTTCGGATCATCGGCGACGAGGGTGCCGGCAAGTTCGGGATGGACGACGACGACCTGCGGGCCAGTGCCGCCTACGCGCTGGGCTCGAGCTGGCTCGACCTCCACGGCATTCATGCCTTCGGAGCGTCGAACATCCGCGACGCCTCGGCCCTGGTTGACCATGTTGAGCGGACGGTGGCCTTTGGCCGTCACCTGGCTGCGGCAGTCGGATTCGAGCTGCGTGTCGTCGATGCTGGTGGGGGACTCGGGATCCCGTACGCCGACGACGACCAGCCGCTCGACCTGGAACTGCTCCGACTTGGCCTGGCCACGCTGGCCGCGGCTTGGGCCGGCGATCCCCTGACCGCCACGACCCAGGTGCTGCTCGAACCGGGCCGATTCCTGGTGGGACCGGCGGGCGCCTACGTGACCCGGGTGGTCGACACGAAACGCGTTCGCGGCCGGGCCATCGCGGTCGTCGACGGGGGGATCAACCACCTTCTCCGGCCGGCCCTGGTCGGCCAGCCCCAGCGGATCCGGCGGCTCCGGCCCGGGCCTGGGCCTGGGCCTCGCACGAGCTCCGACGGGCTCGAGGCGGTGACGGTTGCCGGCCCGTTGTGCACGGGCCTGGACATCCTCGCCCGCGATCTGCCGATTGGCCTGCCCGAGGTAGGCGAGCTCCTGGCCATCCTCGACGCCGGCGCCTATGGCTATACCGAGTCGATGCCCCTGTTCCTGTCCCGGCCGCTGCCGGCCGAGGTCATCCTCTGAACGACCGCACGCGAGCGCGCGACTTGACCGAAACTGGTCTGCGGGATTCCTCGAGTTTGTCAAACCGGAAGGATTGAAATGCGCATTGCGTTGCTCGGCGCAGGCCGAATCGGGGCACTTCACGGCAAGCTCCTGGCCGCCGATGAACGGGTCGACGAGGTGATCGTGGCCGACGTGGATGCGGGCCGGGCACGGGACGTCGCGGCAGCGATCGGCGGGCGGGCAGCACCGGACATCGAGTCGGCAATTGCTGCAGCCGACGCCGTCGTGGTGG
>JBBRIV010000104.1:0-9623 GCA_038220425.1 Candidatus Limnocylindrales bacterium | reverse complement strand
CCGGCGGCGGTTCGAGTGGCATGGACTGCGCGGATCCGAACGTGCTGGCGAGCCATCCCTTCGCCAGCGACATCCTGATCACCAACTGGGCCGACGCGGTCGCCCACAAGAGCGCCACCCTGCTCTCGACCGAGCGGGCCTCGCTGGTCACCGACGCCGGCGCGACCTTTGGCGTACGAGCGGCGCTCCAGGCACCGGCCACCAGCGCCAACCTGTACGTCGTCGGCCGAGTCGTGACCGGGGATCCCTTCTCGGGCTATCTGCCCAACGACGTGGTGGTCACGATGTTCAGCGGGCTCACCACCGCGACGGCCAGCGTCACCGCCAGCGGCAACTGGAATCTGACCCAGGACTCGATCGTGGCCGGCTTCGTGAACCCGTCACCACCCAGCCAGCCTGGGCCGCCGAGCACGATCGTCAAGGCCGTCGATGGCGATATTCACGAGGCGCTCTGGCAATCCGGCCGGCTGAGCTGGGCCACCACATACCCATGCACGCCCGGCGGTGACGCCAGTGTCCGCGATTGCGTCCGGCTGACCCAGGTGGCGACGCCGGCCGGGCTGGCCGAGCCAACGGCCAGCCAGGACTTCACCGTCGGCCGGAACGGCTTCGACAGCTACATGCCCGGGATCGGATTGAGCGGCGACGGGACGCTCGAGCTGGTGTACTCCCAGTCAAGCGGCATCAGCCCCAACTATCCGTCGTCCTGGCAGCGCTATCAGCGGGCCACCGATCCGGCCAACGCGCTCAGCCCGGCCGTCCTCCTGCAAGCTGGCACAGGCACCTACCCCGGACTGCGCTGGGGCACGTACGTGGGCCTTGGTCAGGATCCGCAGGTCGCCAGCGCCGTCTGG
This sequence comes from Candidatus Limnocylindrales bacterium, assembly GCA_038220425.1. Classification (GTDB taxonomy): domain Bacteria; phylum Chloroflexota; class Limnocylindria; order Limnocylindrales; family CSP1-4; genus Palsa-1033. The sequence goes on along the minus strand of JBBRIV010000104.1, from coordinate 8,769 downwards.
CAGGCCAACGCCTATAGCGTGGGTGCCGCCTACTGGTCGACGTTCGTTGACCAGCTGGGCCGGACCACCGGTTCCACCTACAGCCCGATCACGCCCACCCGGATCGTCGACAGTCGCGACGGATCGGGCCTGTCGGGCCTGATCCACAAATTCGTGTCGACCACGGCCCGGACCTTCCAGGTGGCCGGCCTGGGCGCGATCCCGGGGAATGCCGTGGCCATCACGGGTAACGTGACGGTCACCCGCCAGAATGCCGCCGGCTACGTCGCGGTGACCCCCACGCCCCACAACAACCCGACTTCGTCGACCTTGAACTTCCCGCTGGGCGACACCCGGGCCAACAACGTGACCGTTCCACTGGCAGCCGACGGGAGCCTGGCGATGACCTACGTCGCGAGCCCGGGACGGACGACCGACCTGGTCCTGGACGTGACCGGCTTCTTCTTGCCCGATGACAGCGCCGCCACCTATCACCCGCTGAGCCCGACCAGGCTGCTCAACTCGGTCAGCGGGATCGGCCAGCCGATGGGCGTGCCGGCGCCGTTCGTGGCCGGCCTGCCCCAGACGTTCACGATCGGAACGGGCAGCCCGATTCCCGTCGCGGCCAGCGCGATCACGGGCAACCTGACCGTGACCAACCAGTCCAAGGCGGGCTACCTGTCGATCACCCCGGATCCCACCGCGATGCCGTTGTCGTCCAGCCTGAACTTCCCGCTGGGCGACAATCGGGCCAATGGCTTCACGGCCCCGCTCAACGCCGGCCACCAGCTGTCGATCGTCTACTCGGCGGTCGCCGGGGCAACGACCGATGTGATCCTGGATGTGACCGGCTACTACCTGCCCGACCTGAGCGGGCTCCACTTCTTCCCGCTCAATCCCGGGCGGATCCTGGATTCCCGTCCAGGCGTGGCCAATTCGGGCCTGACCGGGCTGTTCGCGTCGGCTACCCCGTTGAGCCTGTCTTCCGGCGGGCACTGGGGGATCCCGACCGGGGCCATGGCGATCAGCGGCAACCTGACCGTCGTCAACCAGACGACCCGGGGCTATGTCGCGGCGACCCTCACGGCCGATCCAAACCCGGCCACGTCGACCCTGAACTTCCCGCTTGGCGACATCCGGGCCAATGGGCTGACGGTGCCCCTGGATGGGTCAGGCGACCTGTTCCTCGTGTTCAAGGGCACCAGCCCGGCCGCCCGGACGAACCTGATCATTGACGTGAGCGGCTACTTCCAGTGAGGTGAGCCTGTGGCTGCCTCGCCGGCGGGCAGCCGCCGCGCCGGTGCCGTAGGCTGGTGGTCATGCGATTGATGCCAGCACGCCTCCGGGCGCTCGGGGCCTGCCTCCTGATCGGCACCTCGACCATCGCCAGCCTCCCTGCACCAGTCAGCGCGGCCTCGGCTGCCCTGCCCCAGCCTCGGGCGATCAGCCGGCCGGCGCGAATCAGCAGCCCGGCGCCGCTGAGCGTGGACGTTCGATCGTCCTCGCGAGCCGCCCTCAGCCCGGGCCCGGCGCGCTCGACGAGGCTCTCGGCACCGGCCACCCGCTCGGTCAATCCGGCCGTTCGACCACTCAGCGGTCCCCCACCGCCGACCCTGGTCAGCACCACCGGCGCACCGCCGATCGGTGAGCCGGGCTTTGCGGGGTTCAGTGCCGGGGGCGCCCTGACCAGCCTGGAGCCGGCCGATTCGTCCGTGGCCGTGGGTCCCGAGAACGTCGTCCAGGTGGTCAATGCCGGCATTCGTTTCAGCAACCGGCAGGGCGTCCTGTCCGTACCCGACCTGGGTCTCGGGGCATTCTTCCAGGCAGGCAGCCGGACCGTCTCCTCGCCCCGCCTGATGTACGACCCGGTCCACGGCCGCTGGCTGGCCGTGGAGGAGAGCTGGGACTGCATCAGTGATGCCAACGCGATGTTCGGCCACGGCTACCTCGACCTGGCCGTGTCGCGGACGACCGACCCCACCGGAACCTGGGACGTGTACCGCTTCGGCGCCTTCGACGACGGGCTGCCCGACATGCCCACGATCGGGGTTTCGAGCGACAAGGTGGCCATCACGGCCAACATCTACCCGTTCATCAGCCAGTGCAGCTTCGGCAGCTTCGGCGGGAGCTACATCGCCGCCTTTGACTGGTCCGGCCTGACCGCCGCCCACGGCGCGATCGTCGGCTATGCCGTGACCGACAGCACCCGCTTCGGGGTCCAGGTCGCCGGGCAGGCGCCGGCGGTCAGCACGGCCCTCCAGTTCGTCGACCAGGCCAATGATGGATCCGGCGACCTCGAATACTTCAACGCCGACGGCACGACCAGCGCCAACACCTTCGCCTTCGGGCCGGGCTTCGACCTGGCCAGCTATGGCATCGTCGGTCCATCCCTGGCCCTTGGCGGCCTGCTCCCGCAGCAGCCTGGTCCGGATGCGATCACGGCCGATATCGACAACCGGCTGACCGGAGCGGTCTGGCAGAACAACAAGCTGGTCACGGTATCCACCTATCCCTGCCACCCGAGCGGGGACTCGGCCGACCGCCTGTGCGTGCGGGTGACTGAATTGAATACGGCGATCGTCGACGCACTGACCCCACCCAGCCTGGTCCAGGATTTCCTGATCAACGCGCTCGGCAGGGATACCTACATCGGCGGGGTGGCCCTGTCGGGCAACGGCACGCTCCATGCCGTGTTCAACCAGTCATCGGCCACGGCCGCAGACTTCGCTGGGACCTATGACCTCTATCAGCTCCCGACCGATGCCCTGAACTCGGCCAGTGCCGCCACGCTCATCAGGGCCGGCCTGGACGTGTACAACGGGGCGGAATGGGGCGACTACACCGGCCTTGCCCAGGATCCCCAGGTGCCCAACTCCGTCTGGCAGGGTGATGCCTACGTGAACGCCGTTCACCAGTGGTCAACCTGGGTGAATCAACTCAGGACGATCGGGACGACCTATGTCCCGATTGCCCCGGAGCGGATCGTCGACAGCCGGAATGGCTCGGGGCTGTCGGGCCTGGGCGGCAAGTTCGCGTCAAGCGTGGCCCGGACCTTCGCCGTGGCCGGGCTGGGCAGCGGTGCCGGCCTGATCCCGTCGGCCGCCGTCGCCGTCACCGGCAACCTGACCGTGACCCGGCAGAGCGCTCCGGGCTATGTCTCGCTCACACCCGATCCCACGAACACGCCCGGGTCGTCGACGCTGAATTTCCCGGTCGGCGACAACCGGGCCAACAACGTCACGATCCCGCTCAACGCCAGCGGCCAGCTGGCGGCGGTCTACAAGGCCACCCCCGGGGCCACGACCGACCTGCTCTTCGACGTCACCGGCTACTTCCTGTCGGGCACCGGTCATGCGACCTACCTGCCGATCGTGCCCGTGCGCGCCCTCGACACCCGCCATGCGATCGGCCTGAGCGGCCCGTTCCAGGCATCGCTACCGCTCAGCCTGCAGGTGGCCGGCGTGAACGGCGTGCCCATGAACGCCAGCGCGATCACGGCCAACCTGACCGTCACCGGCCAGACCAAGGCGGGCTTCCTGGCGCTCACAACAACGTCGATCCCCAGCCCGCTCAGCTCCAACCTGAACTTCCCGGTGGGCGATACCCGGGCCAACGGGGTCGCCGCCCAGCTCGACGGCAGCGGCGCCCTGTGGATCGTGTACAAGGCGGCGGCCGGGGCCACGGCCAACGTGATCCTGGACATCACCGGCTACTTCCTCCCGAATGCCAGCGGACTGGTCTTCTACCCGCTCAACCCCAGCCGGATCATGGATACCCGGACAACCGTCGACAGCGGCCTGAGTGGCGTCTTCCATGCCAATGTCTCGCGGACCCTGGCCGTCAATGGCCACTGGGGCGTGCCGCCCGATGCCGGCGCAGTCACGGGCAACCTGACCGTCGTGGGCCAGACCGCGGCCGGCTTCGTGGCCGTGACCCCTGATCCAACTGCCCTGCCGGGCACCTCCACCCTGAACTTCCCGGTGGCCGACATCCGGGCCAATGGGATCTTCAGCCCGGTCAACGGAACTGGTCATGCCTCACTCGTGTACGCCGCCGCAAGTGGCCGCACGACGAACCTGGTCCTGGATCTGACCGGCTACTTCCGCTAGCCGGGCGGCGGTCTGTTCAGCCTTCGGTGGCGAGCAGGACCGCGCCGATCACGACGATGATCGCGATGCCGATCCGGACCGTTGCGTCGCGCCGGCCACCGGCCTCCTTGAGCCGGAGCGAACCCCAGCCGCTGACGATCACGATCGCCGACTCGCGCAGCGGAGCCACCGCCGTGAGCGGCGCGTAGCGGTAGGCGATCAGCACGATCAAGTAGGCGGCCACCGTGATCAGGCCACCGATCCCCGCCCGGACCCAGAGGCGCCCAAGCAGGCCGCCGGTCGGGTTGTCGGGATCAGCCCGCGCCGGCGCGGCGCCGACCGCCTGGCGCGATCGGTCCCGTCCGATCAGGAGGCCAATCCAGCTCAACAGGAAGATGGTCATAAACACCTGGAGCATCCCGGCGTAGAGCAATGGATTGATCAGGCGGGCGCCTTCGCGATCGACTGCCGAGTACGAGGCGATCGTCACCCCGGTGAGCAGGGCGAAGCCGGCGGCCTCGCGGGCGTGGCGGGGCATCTGGCTGCTTCGGCGCAGGACGGCCCATGGTTTCTGGAGGGCCAGGATCCCGACCAGGAGCAGGCCCACCCCGATCCAGCCGGCCAGCTGCAGGCGCTCACCCAGGATGAGGATGCCGGCCCCGACCGCCAGCACCGGTGCCGTTCCGCGGGCGATCGGATAGACCAGCGACAGGTCTCCCCGCCGATAGGCAGCCGACAGGAAGATGAAATAGGCCGCCTCGAGCAGGCCCGACAGGATCGCCAGGCGCCAGGCGTCGGCCGGGATGGCTGGGGCAGCGCTGACCAGCCAGCCGGCCAGGGCGATCGGGACGAGGATCAGCGCCCCGACGAGCATGCTCCGGCCGGCGGTGCGGAGCGGGTCGCTGGCGGTCTTGAGGAGGACATTCCAGGTGGCGTGCATGACAGCCGCCACGAGCAACAGGACAACGATCCCGGGCGGCACTCAGGACCGCCCGGCCATCATCGGGGGTGCTCCGGCGCCGATCGGCCGCCTTCGGCCATCTCCTTGAGAATTCGCAGGTGGGTCTCCACGATGCTCGTCGCCGAGCCCCGGCCGAGGGCGATGAACCCGGACGTCCAGCGACCGCTGGTGGTCAGGCCGGCCGTTGCGGCAACCCGCGTGCCGCCGGCCGACTCGTCGAGGAACCAACCCCGGACGAGCCGAATGCCATCACCCACCAGGATCAGCTGGAACCGGCCGCTGGGACGCGCCTCGAGGCTCTCCAGGCGGACGTTCGCCACGAGCAGGCCAATCCGCAGACGCGCCGAGCGGGTGGCCCCGGCCGCCGGCCAGCTGGGCGCCGGTGGGCCCAGGCGGAGCTCCGGAAAGAGGGCGTCCTGGGCGGCCGGGTCGTGGAGCGTCGCCCATACCGCGCGCGGCGTGGCCTGGATGTAGGTGAGCCGCTCGAGGACGCCGGGCGGCGGAGCGGGACGGGAGACCGGCATCGAACAGGACCGGGCCGAGGCTAGGCGCCGATCGGGTGCCAGACCGTCTTCATCTCGAGGAAGGCGGCAATCCATTCGGGTCGCTGAGCGGCTCGGTCATCGGTCCAGTCGAAGGCACTGTCGGTGACACCGCGCGGCCGTCGGGCGATCCGCTTGATCGACTCGGCAGCCGAGATCTCGATCGCGGCCTGGTCGTCGGGGGCGACGCCCCAGGTGTCCAGCGCGTCGACGTCCACGTGGCCGGCCAGGACCGGCACGAGCTCCTCGCGGAGGCCGGTCAGGAGGTTGACCACACCGCCCGGCACGTCGCTCGTGGCCAGGACCTCGGCCAGGGTGACCAGCGGCAGCGGCCGTGATTCCGAGGCCAGGACAACCGCAGCGTTGCCCGAGACGAGGACCGGGGCGAGCCGGCTGACGAGGCCCAGCAGCGAGCTCGACTCGGGCGCGATCACCCCAACGACGCCGGTCGCCTCGGGGATCGTGAAGTTGAAGTACGGGGCGGCAACCGGATTGGCCGAACCGAGGACCTGGCTGATCTTGTCGGCCCAGCCGGCGTACCACACCCAGCGGTCGATCGCGTGGTCGACCAGGGTCCCGGCCCGCCGGCCGGACAGCCCCTCTGCGGCAGCGACCTCGGCCACGAACTGGTCGCGCCGGCCTTCCATGAGCTCGGCCACCCGGTAGAGCACCTGGCCGCGGGTCATGGCGGTCCGGGCCGCCCATGGCTCGAACGCCTTCCTGGCAGCCCGGACGGCGTCGCGCAGGTCCTTGCGCGATGCCCGGCCGGCGTTGGCCAGCTCGTCACCGCGGGGGTTCGCCACGACGTACGTTCGGCCCGATTCCGAGCGAGGGAATGCCCCGCCGATGTACAGCTTGTAGGTCTTGCGGACCTCGATCCGGTCGCTGCCGCCGAGGCGAACGGTGGGCACCTCAGCGGTCATCGAGCCAGACATAGGCGTGCAGGCCGTGCTGGCCGCCCTCGCGGCCGTAGCCCGATTCCTTATAACCGCCGAAGGGCGAGGTCGGGTCAAACTTGTTGAACGTATTGGCCCAGACCACCCCGGCCCGCATCCGCTTGACCATCATCAGGATCCGCGAGCCCTTGTCGGTCCAGATCCCGGCCGACAGGCCATACGGCGTGTTGTTGGCCTTCTCGATGGCCTCCTCGGGGGTCCGGAAGGTAAGCGTTGCGAGGACCGGTCCGAAGATCTCCTCGCGGGCGATCCGGTGGCTCTGGGCCACGTTGGTGAACAGGCTGGGCCGGAAGAAATAGCCTCGATCGGGCAGCTCGCAGGCCGGCTGGTACAGGTCGGCACCCTCGGCCACCCCGGCCGCCACGAGCTCGCTGATCTTGTCCAGCTGGGCCCGGCTGTTGATCGCCCCGACATCGGTGTTCTTGTCCAGCGGGTCGCCCACCCGGATCGTGGCCAGGCGGTCCTTGAGCTTGGCGATCAGGACCTCGGCGATCGACTCCTGGACCAGCAGGCGACTGCCCGCGCAGCATACCTCGCCCTGATTGAAGTAGATCCCGTTGACGATGCCCTCCACGGCCTGGTCGAGCGGAGCGTCGTCGAAGACGATGTTGGCAGCCTTGCCGCCGAGCTCCAGGGTCAGAGCCTTGCCCTGGCCGGCGATCCCCTGGGCGATCCGCCGGCCGACGGCCGTGGATCCGGTGAAGGCCACCTTGTCAACGTCCGGGTGGGTGACCAGGGCCATCCCGATCTCGCCTGGCCCGGTGATGATGTTGACCACGCCCGGCGGCAGGTCGGCCTCCCGGCACAGCTCGGCGAACAGGAGCGCGCTGAGCGGCGTGGTGCTGGCCGGCTTGAGCACGACCGTGTTGCCGGCGGCCAGGGCGGGGGCAATCTTCCAGGCCAACATGAGCAGCGGGAAGTTCCAGGGGATGACCTGGGCGGCTACCCCGAGCGGCCGGGCAACCCGGCCCGGGAAGGCATATTCGAGCTTGTCCGCCCAGCCGGCGTAATACCAGAAGTGAGCCGCCGCGAGCGGCACGTCGACGTCGCGCGACTCCTTGATCGGCTTGCCCGAGTCCATCGATTCGAGAACGGCAAACTCGCGCGAGCGCTCCTGGAGGAGGCGGGCGATCCGGAACAGGTATTTGGCCCGTTCCCGGCCGGGCAGCTTGCCCCAGCTCTTCGACTGGGCCTGGCGAGCAGCCTTGACCGCGACATCGACGTCGGCCTCGGTGGCCCGGGCGATCTCGGCCAGGGGCTCCTCGGTTGCCGGGTTGATCGTGGTGAACGTGGCGCCGTCGGCGGACGGAACTTCCTTGCCGCCGATCATCAGCCCGTAGCGCTCGCGGATCGTCACGATCTCGCGCGACTCGGGAGCCGGGGCGTACTCCCAGGGGATCGCCTGGCCATCGCCCATGCCCCAGCTGTTCGGCGCGGTCGGCTTGGTATCGGTGGCCATGGCGGCATTATGGCACCGCCTCTGACCCGGTCCCGGGGGTCAGGCGGCATCAAGCGGCAACCCGTGTACCATCGCGGCAACTGAATAACGCCTCCGGGGAGCGCCAACGCGCTGAGAGTGTGGTCAAGACCACAGACCCGCCGAACCTGATCCGGCTCACACCGGCGTAGGGAGCAGGCCAACCGTCGACTCGACGCCGTCCCGTTTCAACCCGGGACGGCATTTCTGTTGTCAAGCAGGAGTCACGGTCGCCATGCCAGATCGCCAGGCCCGGCCAGGCATCATGTTCATCCTCGTTGCCCTCGTCGCGGCCGGCTGTGCCGGATCCGTGCCGTCCGGCCCGTCCCGCCCGGCACCAACCCCGGCCGCGACCGCCACGGCACTGGCTCCGGCAACGCCCTCGGCTGGGGCGACGGCTCCGACGACACCGACGTCCCGGCCAGCGACGGCCACCGTGACCCTCGCCCTGGACTGGACGCCAAACACCAACCACACGGGCTTCTACGTTGCCCAGCACAACGGCTGGTACGCCGAGCAGGCGATCGACCTGCAGTTCATCCCGTACACCAGCGCCAGCGCCGAGACGCTGGTCGCGGCCGGCCAGGCGAACTGCGGAATCAGCACCCAGGAAGGGGCAACCTTCGCGATCGCGGCCGGCGCCAGGGAGCAGTCGGTGATGGCGATCCTGCAGCACACCGCGACCGAGATCGCCGTCCTGGCCGGCGGGCCGATCAAGCGCCCGCGCGACCTCGACGGCAAGGTCTATGCCGGGTTTGGCTCGCCC
>JBBRIV010000103.1:0-9830 GCA_038220425.1 Candidatus Limnocylindrales bacterium | reverse complement strand
GCCAGCATCCGCGTCCCGTCGCGCCGGGTCGCCAGCAGGACGGCCCCGATCGGCGCCCGGACGACGAGCGGGATGATCACCGGCCATGCCCCGCCAATCGGCGCGGCCAGCAGGAAGGTGATCCAGTCCGGCCACAGGTACAGCCACGGCAGCGTGATCCCGAGGGCAAGGACGAGCCACAACACGAACTGGCCAATGCCGCGCCTTGGCAGCGCGAAGACCGGCCCGAGCTTGACCAGGGCCGCCAGGGCCAACGGCCCGGCCGAGCCCCGAGCCGCCAGCAGGATCGCCGCCGCGACAGCGAAATTGGGGTTGCCGCCGGCCAGCTCGAAGCCGGTCAGGGGCACCAGGCCCCACAGGCCGGCCGCGCGCCAGGAGCCTGCGATGTAGCGCAAGCCGAACAGGTCGAGCGCGCACAGGGCAATCCAGACGAGCGTGCCCGGCAGGAAGGCCAGCAGGCCGAAGGCCACGATGATCGGCGGGGCGTAGTAGACAGTGCCGGCCACATTCCACGAGCCGACATACACCTGGACGCCGTCGGTGAGGCGCTGGCCGGCCGCCAGGTAGTTGGCCACGTCACCGCCCGGAACGGCGAAGTGGTCGGTCGAGATGCCCCAGGCGATCACCCCGATCGTGAGCAGCCCGCCCACAACCGCCAGGACATTGAGGAGTGCGTTCAGCCAGGGCGCATTGCTGGTCGCGAAGCGACCGCGAAGCGCCGGCTCCGGGGTCATGACCGGTCCCCCACGTCGAGTCCGCGCCCGTGTGTTCTCAGAACACCAAACCCGGCGAATTGGGCCTGGATCGACGCTGCCGGGGCCAGTTTCGGCCCTTCCGGCGAGCTGGTCACCCAGAACCGCGCCCGGGCCACGCTCGCGACGGGATGTTTCGACGCGTTCACGCCCGCCTGGACCCCGGTTGAACCGAAACAGCCCGGTTTGGTGTTCTGAGCACACGCGCCGGCTCGAACGGCTCGGGCGGCAATGAATCGCGAACGCCGGGCCCCCAGAGCCCGGCGTTCGCTGTCCCCGAGACCCGGAAGTGGAGGGAAATCCGGGCCGTGTCATTAGGCGATGGTAGATGACGGGTTCGTCGCCTGGTAGCGGTTGCTAGTACCTGTTGGTCGGGCGGCCGGTCGGCGGGCGAAGGCCCGGTCGACCCTGGCTGACCCGGGTCTGGGTAGCGAGTCCCACGCCCGCCCCGATCGGGTTGCCGGCGGCCGGCGTGCCCCGCAGGTACGGACTCTGGGCTGGCCGGGCAGCCTCGCCACCCTGGTACGTACGACCCAGGCGACGCATCCGCACCGCCAGGTAGTACTCCATGATCTGGCGAACCTGGGGCTCACTGAGAACGTCGTCGGAGCGCAGGGCGTACTCAACCCGGGCAGTTGGGTTGGCCGCCCCGGACGACATCAGACCCAGGTATTGCGGGGTGTCCGCGTCGTCACGCAGCTCGCGCAGACCGCGGGCCAACTTGGTGGCAGTCCCCAGCGATGGCATTCGATCGCCCCGGATCAACCGGGAAATCGTCGAGTGATCCACGCCCGACTGCTGGGCGAGCTGGCGCTGGGACATCTTCTTGGCCTTGAGCTGGGCTCGCAGCCATTCGTTGAACGCTCGTCCGTTTTGGGTCGTCATATCGGTTCGCTGGGCACTCCGCTGGGCGACGTTTGGTTCGCTGCCGAACTGCCCTGACAATCCCACCTGACCCGTTGCCTCGTTATCACCCGTTGGTACTCACTGGCTTACCCGGAACCAGGTCGAGGGACGCCGGTCTGGTGTAGTCCGCACGAATCAGGTGGGGGGTCGCCATTGGTACCTCTGGCGGCGCCCGGTGCGCAGTGGTGCGTGGACGCACATCGGTACGCCACTCGCGAGCCTTGGGATTACCCCGGTACTGACGCTGGTTCCGACGCTCCTTCTCGCGTGTGGGTTCCGGCCCTGGGCGCGGTTTCGGCGCGGCTTCTGACAGGTACCGCCACCAGCCGCGCTATGGTCGCTCGCGGCCCGCCAAGCCCCATCCGAAGCCACATCCCGGCGCATGTCGAGCACGACCAGGAGAGTCCGACCGCTGGCGGAGGGATAATCGACCCTGCCACCGACCATACGTCGCTTCTGGCCGGTACGTGTCAACTCGCGGTCAGCGCCGAGAACGCGCCCGAAGGGCTGCCCAGCCCCCGCCCGCGCAACGTCGCGCCGAACGCCCCTAACTGGAGGAGCTGGGCTCCGCCGGGACAGCAACGGGTCGGATGCCCGTCCCACGGCGCATCGGCGAGACAGCGTAGGTGACACTGCCCAGGACGATGATCGACAGGACGCTGATGGCCCGGTCCACCAGGACGATCGTCAGCGCCTCGGTCTGGGGCACGTTGTAGACAAGAGTGAGGACACCTACGATGCCCGCCTCCACGATGCCCAGGCCGGCCGGCGTGAACGGCACAGCGGTCAGCAGCGAACCGGTCAGAGCGACGAAGAATGCCCCGCTGATCCCCAGGTGGACGTCGGGGAAGCCCAGGGCTTCGACCACGAAGTACAGCCGGAACGCCTCGGTGGACCAGATGACCGCGGTGAGCAGCAGCAGGATCGGGATCTGGCGCAGCACCACCGCCGAGAAGACACCCTCCTCGAAGCGGTCGTAGAGGTCCAGGATCCGGGCCGGAATGGGCAGCCGGGTCAGCATTCGCCGGCCGAAGTTGCGCAGGGAAAGGAGCAGGATCGCCAGCACGATCACCAGGGTCACGCCAATCGCGAAGACCACCTGGACGTCGGTCGGCAGCCGACCGCGGAAGCTGATGAAGCCGGCGGCCAGGCCCAGGACCACGATCGCAAACAGGTCCAGGATCCGCTCGATGAAGACCGTCCCGAAGGTCCGACTCAGCGAGACCGCCGCGTTGAGCTTGAGCAGGTAGGCCCGGTACAGGTCGCCCAGCTTGGCCGGAACGAGGCAGTTGACCAGCCACGAGATGAAGATGATCTCGGTCGAGTCGCGCGTCCGGAGCGGATAGCCGGTGGCCTTGACCAGGACCGCCCAGCGCAGGCCGCGGATCGGGAAACCCGCATAGAAGATGGCGAACGCGAGCAGCAGGAGCAGGCCGTTGGCGGCCAGGATCTTGGCCGGCAGCTCGGACAGGTTGAAGCCGGGCAGGCTCCGGGCGAAGAACCAGAGGAGCACGATCGGCAGGACCAGCGACAGGATCGTCCGTGGCTGACGCAGCCGGCGACCGAGCGACATCTGGTCGGCACTGATCTCCGCCTCGGCCGTCGTCTCGGTGCCGGGCACGGGGCTAGCCATATCCATGTCGGTCAACCGTACGGGGTCGTCTGCCGGACTCGCCATCGGACGAAGGTCCTCCCCCGGCCCTGCGCTGCCACCGGGCCTGTCCCCCGGCCCTGCGCTGCCCGCGCCATCGTCGGAACCCGGCACCTTCGTCATGGCAGCATCGCCGGCAGGATCCGGGTGTTGCCCCGGACCCGGTTGAGTCCCTTGGCGATCGGGGTCAGGCCACGGGCGAAGTAGGTAGCCCGGCCAGGGATCAGCTCGTGACTGCGCAGCGCGGCGAGCAGCCCAGCCGGAGTACCCGGATCGATGGCGCTGCCGTTGTACGCCACGCCCACTTCCATCGTGGAGTGGGCATCCGAGACCGCCACGCCGGGCACCTGGTGCTCGAGCGCAAACGCGGCCGCGTCTTCGTTGCCACTGCGGCCGATGACCCGGGCGTTCCACGTCTCGACCCAGTCGATCGAACCGACCAGCGAGCTCAGCCGGGCCTCGCGCAGGATCGAGTTGCGGTGCCGATCAAAGGGATGGGGCAGTCCGACCAGGCCGCCCTGCTCGCGGGCCTCGGCGATCGTCTCGGCAGCCGACCGGCCGGGCGCCAGGGGCCGCTCCAGGAACAGGCAGATGAGGTCGCCGTCGGCGGTCTTCACCTCTTCACCCACGATCACGGTCAGCCCCTCGGGGGCCAGGTCGCGCGCTTCGAGCGCGCCGTCGATCCGGTCGTGATCGGTAATGGCCAGGTGGGTCAGCCCGCGCAGCGCAGCCGCCCGGACCTGGTCGCGCGGCCGGGCCAGCGAATCAAAGCTGTACGACGTGTGGCAGTGGAGGTCGAAGAATGCGCGCGGGGCGGCGCCAGGACCGGCCATGCCCAGGGAACCCGCGTCAGATCTGCTGGACGAGCGACTTCTTGAAGAAGTCGAAGTGCTCCAGGGCCAGCCCGGTGCCCATCGCCACGCAGTTCAGCGGGTTCTCGGCCACGTGGCAGGGCACCCCGGTGACCTGGGTCAGGAGCTTGTCGATGTTGCGCAGCAGGGCGCCCCCGCCGGACATGACCATGCCCTTGTCGATGATGTCGCTGCTCAGCTCGGGCGGGGTCTGCTCCAGGACGTTCCGGACGGCCGCCACGAGCTGCTGGAGTGGCGCCTCGATGGCCTCCATGACCTCCGAGCTGGTGATCGGGATGGTCCTCGGCAGGCCGGCGATCAGGTCCCGCCCGCGGACGTCCATGCTCAGCTCGCGTTCGAGCGGCAGGGCCGTCCCGATCGCGATCTTGACCTCCTCGGCACTACGCTCGCCGACCATCAGGTTGTACTTCTTGCGAATGTAGGTGGCGATTGCCTCGTCGAACTTGTTGCCACCAACCCGCAGGCTGGTCGACACGACGATCCCGCCCAACGCGATCACGGCGATCTCACTGGTCCCGCCGCCGATGTCGATGACCATGTTCCCGGACGGTCCGGCGATTGGCACGTTGGCCCCGATGGCTGCCGCCAGTGGCTCCTCGATCAGATAGGCGGCTCCGGCGCCGGCCTTCAGGGCGGCATCGCGGACGGCCCGCTTCTCGACGCTGGTCACGCCGGCCGGCACGCTGATCATCACGTCCGGCCGGCGAAAGCCGATCGAGCCGCGCTTGACCTTGCTGATGAAGTGGCTGAGCAGGGCCTCGGTGATCACGTAGTCGGCGATCACCCCGTCCTTCATCGGCCGAATGGCGGTGATGTTGCCGGGCGTCCGGCCGATCATCTCGCGGGCGTCCTCGCCCACCGCGACGATCCGGTTCTGGTCGTCAACGGCCACCACGGACGGTTCCTGGATGACGATGCCCTTGCCCTGCACGTACACCAGGATGTTGGCGGTACCCAGGTCGATGCCGATCTTCATACGCTGGCGGACTTCCCCTTGGCGGACTTGCCCTTGGCGGACTCGCCCTTGGCGGACTCGCCCTTGGCGGACTTGCCCTTGGTGGCCCGGCCGGCGGGCATAGGCGTTTCGGCGACGGTCGTGATCGACGCACCGAGCTCCTGGAACTTCCGCCCGATGTTCTCATACCCCCGATGAACGTGGTGAGCGCCGTGAATGAGGGAGGTTCCCTCGGCCGCCAGGGCGGCCAGGATGATCGACGCCCCAGCCCGCAGGTCGCCGATCTCGGTCTCGGCGCCGTGCAGCGGCGAGATCCCCGTGATCGTGGCGTGATTGGCGTCCTGGACTCGGATCCGGGCGCCCATCCGGGACAGGCCGCCGAGGAACTCCAGGCGATCCTCGAAGATCGTCTCGTGGACGCGGCTCCGACCGGCGGCCTGGGTCAGCAGGACGCAGGTGGGTGGCTGCAGGTCCGTGGCCAGGCCCGGGTACGGCGCGGTGGTCACGTCCACTGCCCGGAACCGGTCGCGATCGAGACCCGACGCCTTGATCGTGGTGCCCTCGCAGGTCACGTTGACACCGATCCGGCCGAGCAGCTCCAGGAAGCTGCCCAGGTGGTCGCACGGGGCGCCCTCCAGGGTCACCTGGCCGCCGGTCACGGCTGCCGCCACCACGAACGTGCCCGCCTCGATCCGGTCGGGGATGACCCGGTGCTCACCGCCGCGCAGGCGCTTGCGACCGACGATCTCGATCACGTCGGGAGCCGTTCGCCGGACCTCGGCGCCCATGGTCTGCAGGAAGGCGATGAGGTCATCCACTTCGGGCTCGGCGGCGGCCGGGTGGATCGTCGTCCGGCCGTCGGCCAGGACCGCCGCGAGCATCGCGTTCTCCGTCCCCATCACCGACACGAACGGGAACTCCAGGTCCGTCCCGCGCAGGCGACCTGGGGAGCGCGCGAAGTAGTAGCCGTTGCGGTATTCGATCTCAGCGCCCAGCGCCCGCATCGCGTCGACGTGCAGGTTGACCGGCCGCCGGCCGATCCGGTCGCCGCCCGGGTTGCTGATGATCACCCGGCCGAAGCGGGCCAGGAGCGGCCCTAGCAGGATGAACGAGGCGCGCATCTTGGCGGCCGCCTCGAGAGGCACGAACAGCCAGTCGACGTCGCCCGAGGCGACCTCGTAGACGTTGGCGGCCGGGTGGTCCACAACCACGCCCAGGTCGCGCAGCGTATCGGCCATCACCCGCACGTCCTCGATCTCGGGCACGTTGGTGAACCGGCAGCGTTCGCCGGTCAGGGTGGCCGCGGCCAGCAGCTTGAGGGCGGCGTTCTTGGACCCGCTGATCGTGACCGAGCCGCTCAGCGGGCGGCCACCGTCAATCCGGAAGACCTCGCGGACAACCGGCTCCGGGGTGAACTCCCAGTGGAACGGGCGAGCGTCGGCCATGGGCCTTAGCCGCGGCTCCGCGGGCCCTCGCGGTGGCGACGCTCGGCGACGCGGATGTGGAGCAGGGCTCGTTGGAGCTCCGCCCGGGCCGCGGACAGGTCGGGCACCCCGGCGGCGACACCTTCGAGGGCCTTCTCGGCGTCGCGCCGGGCCTGCTGGGCCTTCTCCAGGTCGATCTCGGCAGCCAGGTCGGCGCTCTCGGCCATGATCACGACCTTGTCCGGGCGAACCTGGACGAAGCCGCCGATGACCGCGATCGACTCCTCGCTGCTGCCCTTGATGATCCGCAGCTCGCCGCTGCCCAGGGTGGCGACCAGCGGGGCGTGATGGGGCAGGATCCCCAGCTCGCCGTCGCTGCCGGGCACCTGGACACGGTCGACGTCGTCGCTGTAAACGAGCCGCTCAGGGGTCACGACCTCGAGATGGAGGGTCATGCCTTCTCGAGCTTGGCCGCGTTCTCCCGGACGTCGTCGATCGTGCCGGCCAGGAAGAACGCCTGCTCGGGCAGGGTATCGGTGGCGCCTTCGAGGATCTCCTTGAACGAGGCCACGGTGTCCTTGATCGGGACGTACTTGCCGGGGCGTCCGGTGAAGATCTCGCCGACGAAGAACGGCTGGCTCATGAAGCGCTGCAGGCGGCGGGCCCGGGCGACGGTCGACTTGTCCTCTTCGGACAGCTCGTCGATCCCCAGGATGCTGATGATGTCCTGCAGGTCGCGGTAGCGCTGGAGGACCCGCTTGGTCTCCTGGGCAGTGTCGTAATGCTCCTGGCCAACGACCAGCGGGTCGAGGACGCGCGAGGTGGAGGTCAGCGGATCAACGGCCGGGTAGATGCCCAGCTCGGTGATGTAGCGCTCCAGCCGGATCGTCGAGTCGAGATGACCGAAGGTGGTGGCCGGGGCCGGGTCGGTGTAGTCGTCGGCCGGCACGAAGACCGCCTGGAGGCTGGTGATCGAACCCTTCTTGGTCGACGTGATCCGCTCCTGGAGGGCGGCCATCTCGGTGGCCAGGTTGGGCTGGTAGCCCACCGCGCTGGGCATCCGGCCGAGAAGGGCGGAGACTTCCGAGCCGGCCTGGGTGAACCGGAAGATGTTGTCGATGAAGAGCAGGACGTCGCGGCCTTCCTCGTCGCGGAAGTACTCGGCCATGGTCAGGGCGGTCAGGCCAACCCGCTGGCGGGCGCCGGGCGGCTCGTTCATCTGGCCGAACACGAAGGCGGTCTTGGCGATGACCCCCGACTCGGTCATCTCGGCGATCAGGTCGTTGCCCTCGCGGCTGCGCTCGCCCACGCCGGCGAACACCGAATAGCCTGAGTGCTCCTGGGCGACGTTCCGGATCAGCTCCTGGATGATGACCGTCTTGCCCACGCCGGCCCCGCCGAAGATGCCGATCTTGCCGCCCTTCTTGAACGGGCAGATCAGGTCGATGACCTTGATCCCGGTCTCGAAGACTTCGACATCGGTGGTCTGCTGGTCGAATGGCGGCGGCTCGCGGTGGATCGGGAGCATGACCGAGGCGGCCACCGGGCCCTTGTTGTCGATCGGGTGGCCGAGCACGTCGAAGACGCGGCCAAGGGTGACCTCGCCAACGGGCACGGTGATCGCCGCGCCGGTGTCGATCGCGTCAACGCCCCGGGCCAGGCCATCGGTGGTGGTCATGGCCACGGTCCGGACCCAGTTGTTGCCCAGGTGCTGCTGGACCTCGCAGACCAGGGGCTCCTGGCCGGGCCGCTGGATGGCGACCGCGTTGTAGATGGCCGGCAGCTCGCCGGCCGGGAAGACGATGTCCACGACGGCACCGGTGATCTGGATCACCTTGCCGGTCGCGTGGCTAGTGGCGGTGGCCATGCTGGTCAAATGCCTCCTTAGCGGGCCTGGGCGCCCGACGCGATCTCGATCATTTCGCGAGTGATGTTCGCCTGGCGAACCTTGTTGTAGCTGAGGGTCAGGTCCTCGATCAGTTCCTCGGCGTTCTCGGTGGCGTTCTTCATCGCCACCATCCGGCTGGACTCCTCGCTGGCCTTTGCTTCAAGGACGGATTGGAACAGGCGGGTTGCGACGTAGCGCGGCAAGAGCTGCTCCAGGACCGCCGACGGATTGGGCTCGAAGATGAACTGGTTGCCGGGAATGCCCTTGGTGTCCGAGCTGGCCACGATCGGCAGGATCTGGCCGAGGGTCGGCTGCTGAGTCAGGGTCGACACGAAGTGGGGATAGATCACGTCGATCCGGGCGTACGTGCCCGACAGGTAGTCGTCGGTGACCAGCCGGGCCAGGGGCACCACGTCGGCAAACGTGGGCCGGTCGCCGAAGCCCGCGAAATGGGCCTCGATCGGGATGCCTGCCCGGCGGATCGCGTCGCGGCCCTTCCGGCCGACCGTGACCATGGTCACACTGCCGGGGTTGTCGACGATCTCGCGCAGGGTGAAGCGGACCGCGTTGCTGGTCAGCGGCCCGGCCAGCGGCCGGTCCGTGGTGATCAGCACGATCAGGCGCTTGCCTGCCGGATCGGCCTTGGCCAGGAGCGGATGCTCGTCGCCGCTGAGCACGGCGGCCACGTCGGCCAGGACCTCGTCCAGCTTCTCGCTGTAGGGGCGCGCCGCGAGGGTCGCGTCCTGGGCCCGCTTGAGCTTGCTGGCGGCGACGAACTGCATCGCCCGGGTGATCTGGCGGATGTTCTTGACGGCGCCGATTCGCCGTCGAATATCACGCTGGCTGGCCACGCTGGTTCCTGCTGCCCGTGCTGCCGGGCCTAGGCCAGGAAGCTCTGGCGATAGACCGCGATCGCCTCGTCAAAGGCAGTGGCGAGGTCGTCGCTGAGGGCGCCGCTGGCGGCAAGGTCGGTCAGGATCTTGGGCCGCTCGGTCTCGAGGAAGCGGTAGAAGCCGGTCTCCCAGTCCTTGACCCGGTTCGACGGGATGTCATCCAGGGCGCCCTTCGTGGCGGCGTACAGGATCGCGACCTGCTTTTCCACCCCGAGCGGCTGGTACTGGGGCTGCTTGACCACCTCGGACAGCTTCTCGCCCCGGGTCAGCTGGTCGCGGGTGGCCTTGTCCAGGTCGCTGGCGAACTGGGCAAAGGCGGCCAGGGCGCGGTACTGGGCCAGGTCCAGCTTGAGCGGTCCAGCGACCTTCTTCATGGCCTTGGTCTGGGCGGCTGAGCCAACCCGGGAGACCGAGATGCCGATGTTGAGGGCCGGCCGCTGACCGGAGTTGAACAGGTCGGTGTCCAGGAAGATCTGGCCGTCCGTGATC
>JBBRIV010000102.1:0-9934 GCA_038220425.1 Candidatus Limnocylindrales bacterium | reverse complement strand
TGACCAGGACGGCGAAGGACAGGGTCCCGACGAATGGGCCGAGGATGATCGCGACGTTCGCCGACCAGGTCGCGGGATGGATCGGCGAGAGCAGGACGGCTCGGACGCGACCGATCCCCGACGGGGCGAAGGCCACTCCGTCGGGGATCCGGGACGACGCCAGCCCGGCCAGGATGACGAGCAGCCCTACGACGAGGACTGCGCCGCCGATCACAGGTTGGTCGCCTCCGTCGTCGGAGTCGTGGGCGTCGTCGGAGAGGTGGGCGTCGTGGGCGTCGTGGGCGTCCACGGTACCGTCGGCTCAGGGGGGCGGATCGGCTCGGGCGGGCCGCGCCGGACGGCGTTCACGACAAGCAGGACCCCGATGCCGATGACGAACGCCGGCCACAGGAATCGGCCGCTGTCGCGCCAGTCGGGCAGGAAGGCGTTAGCCAGGGCGATCGCCCCGAACAAGATCAGGGCGACTCCAGCGATGGTCACCAACTGGCCCCCACCCGCGCCCCGATCAGCGTGGCGCGCAGACGACCACTGGGCTCCGGCGTGCCAGTCGGCAGACGAGGCGGCCGCGTGCGAGCTGGCCGGAGCGGGCGGCATACCGTCGGTCGCCGGCTCGACCGGGACGATGATGGCCATGACGATGTACAGCAGGAGCCCGATCCCGCCGAGGAAGAAGGACAGGACCCAGGCGATCCGCACGACCGTCGGATCGATGTCCAGGTACTGGGCCAGGCCGGACGCGACACCCGCGATGCGCCGGTCATGGTTGCAGCGGTAGAGACGGTGGTTCATTTGCATCCTCCGATCGGATTGATCTCGACACTGCCAAGGTGGACAGCGACGTTGATAACGGCGTGGTGGGCCGAAGAGGCGTAGTCGGGACTCTCCCAGGTCTGGCCGGTCTGCTCGAGTCCGTTGATGCGGGTCCCGCTCAGGGCGCCTGTATGGCTGAGGCGAATGCCAATGCCGGCCGGTGCGCAGACCTGCAGGGCGCCGGCGTTGACGCTGACGGTCGCGTCCAGGTCCGCGACTGACGACAACCGGAGAGAGGTCATGCCCGCATTGACCTGTCCGGTGAACCTCGCGACCATGGCGCTGGTCAGGTCGACTGACGCCTGCGCCGCGTTTGTGGTCACGTCCAGGTGATCAACCTGGGCTCCGGCCAGGTCGAACTTGCCGATACCGGCATTGACGTCGAAGGTCAGGTTGGCGAGCTCCGAGGTGGGCAGGGTCAGCCGCCAGGCATCTCGTCCGCCCCGGTCGAAGCCGTGCCAGCCGCCGCCGCCGCCCGCGTCGATCGAGAGCGAATCCGCAGCCGCGTCGACGATTGGCGGCCGGGTCGCCGCGTTATCCGCCTCCAGGCGCCAGGACGAGCCCGGAGCCGTGCTCACGTCGAGCTCGCCACAGCCGGTCGAGACCGAAACGCGCGCCGGCCGCTCGAATGCCCCTTCGTGGAGTGCGACGACTGATGGCGTGCCGGTCGCACCGCAGTCGACGGCCAGCCGCGGGACGACGGCAAAGGCGCCGCCGATGACCAGGCCGGGGACCGCCGCGGCGAGCATCCCGGCCGGGAGGCTGAGCCGCGACCGGCGGAGGACCAGGCCCAGCCCGACGGCGATGATGGCGATCGGCCAGAACCGGAGCGCATCGGCAATCGCGGGGCCGTCGATCGCGGCGAGGTCGGCAGCCACGAGCACCCCGCCGATCGCGACGAGGAACAGGCCCCAGTACAGGAAGCGGTGGTTGATCCGCATGGACTTCTCCTCTGCCCCAGGCCCGCCCATTAGCGCCGCTGAGGCGTGCACGCTCGCCCGAGCGTACCTCCCGGCATCGCGCCCGGTCGGACCATCCGATCGGCGCGCCTGTGCCTGATGAGTTCACGCTACGAGTCGCGGCCCTCTGCAACCAGCCAGCCACCCGGCATCCTCAGATGGGGCCAGCCCCACCCAACGGCAGCACCTCCGAGACGAACAACGCGAATAGGCTGCTCCAGCCGGAGCCTCGACGCCGTCGTCCGGATTAGAACCGCACCTGGCCGACCGCCTGCATCGTGAGGTACAGGCCGGCGCCCATCACAACGACGGCTGCCGCGGACGGCAGGAGCTGGGCCAGTTGGTGGGACCGGCCTACGCTGGGGATTCGATCGATCCAGGCCCGAGCGTAGACCAGGGCGAGTCCGACCCCGGTCATGACAACGGCCATGCCGGTTCCGAAGGCCACGATCAGGGCGACGCCGTAGGCGATCCGCCCGACCGCGATCGAGATCAGGAGGATGAATAGCGCCTCGGGAGCCGGTACGAGGCCGCCAGCTAGGCCCAGTGCGATCAGCGTCCGTCGACGGAGTGGTTCCTGGCTCGCGGGCAGGTGGCTGTGGCGCCGCCCACGATGGCTGTGTTGGCCGGCCTCATCGGAGGTCGGGACGGCCGGGCTATGACCGGCCTCATGGCTATGTGGATGGTCGTGGCTATGGGAGCGGTCATGGTCGTGCTCCTCGGCATGCGCACGGCTGATGGCACGCTTCTGGCGTGCCTCGCGGACCTGGCCGATGAGCATCCAACCTCCCAACCCGACGACGGTCAATGCCGACAGCACGGCAAGGACCGGAATCACCCGATCAGAGGGCAGGAATGATGTGGCCGACAGCACGACAGCACCCAGCAGCAGGACGTTCAGGGTGTGGGCCGCCGTGACCGTTGCCCCGAGCAGGACTGCCTGGCTGGCACTGCCTCGAGAGCCGATCAGGTAGGCAGCCATGATCGTCTTGCCGTGCCCCGGTTGAACGGCGTGGAGGGCCCCCAGGCCGGCCGCGACCAGCAACCCGAAGAGCACCAGCGGGAGGTCGAGCTGGGCTGAGCGGAGCAGCGCGAAGAGCTGATCGCCAACTGCCCCGATGCCGCCCGGTGCGGCGCCACCCGCCGGCGTCCCCACCCCGACCGTGCTGAGGTCTCCGGCGGCCTGGCCTCCGACGGGCTGGGCATCGGGCACCACGAGCGGCGCAAGAAGCGCTCCGCCGACCGTTGCATCCAGACTGACCGCGGCCCGGTCAAGGGGCTGGGCAAGCAGGTCGGCGGGATAGTGGGTGAGACGGTCGGACACGCTCGTATCCGCGAGTCCGGTGCCGGTCACGGTCATGCCACTGCCATTCACCACGATTTCGCGCCAGCCGATCCGCTCTGGATAGCTGCTATCGGTGAACGTGATGGCCGTACCGGTTGCGATGGGGCTCGCCAGCGTGGCGGCGTAGTCACAGACGAGACGAAGCGTCTGCAGTCCGCCGGCGCCGGGCAGGAACGACAGTCCGGCTGCGGTCAGTGAGAGCTGGGCCGGCTGACCGTCCACGGCCAGCGCCAATTGGCCGGCCGTCGTGGCACAGGCGGAGGCGGTGTAGGCCGCGGATTCGGCTGCCGAAATGGTGCCATCGCTGTTGGTGTCGATGGCCTGGCGTTCCTGGAAGGTAGGGATCTCGGCCATGTCGAGGACGTGATCCAGCAGCACGGCACTGGCCTCGACCCGGATCCCGGTGTAGTGGTTGATCGTGAAGTTGCCCAATGGATGGGCCGACACAACGGCGGGCAGAGCCAGGGCGGCAAGAATGC
Organism: Candidatus Limnocylindrales bacterium; assembly: GCA_038220425.1. Classification (GTDB taxonomy): domain Bacteria; phylum Chloroflexota; class Limnocylindria; order Limnocylindrales; family CSP1-4; genus Palsa-1033. Next base: position 6,341 of record JBBRIV010000102.1, on the reverse strand, counting down.
CCAGGCACAAGCCGACCGCCGGTGGCAGGCGCCTCACGGGGCCAGCCCCGCCAGGACCTGGCGAGCTCGCTGGGCCTGGAGTGGATCGAAGCCCGGATTGAGGGCCAGGGCCGTCTCGAGCTGCTGGCGGGCGAGGACATCCTTGCCCAGGGCGTGGCTGATCAGCCCGGCGTGATAGTCGAGCAGGGCATCGTGGGTGCCCAGGCTCAGAGCGTGGTCCATCGCGACCTGGGCATCGGCTGCCCGGCCGTTGGCGAGGAAGGCCCAGGCTTCTGCGTCCCAGCCGTAGATGTCCTTGCGGACGGCCAGCTCGTTGGTCGCCAGGGTGAGCGCACCGGCCAGGTTCTCGCCGTGATTGACGTCGAACATGACGAGCTGGCGGTTGTAGACCTGGGCCTGGATGGCCTGGAGCTGGGCAATCGCCCGCACGGTGGCGTACTGCTGGTCGGCCAGACCCTGCTGTCCCGTGAGTGCGTATACATCTCCCAGAGCGGCCAGGTATTCGGGCTGGGGAACGATCGCGATGGCCTTGCGGTAGAACGCGATCGCTTCGTCGTTTCGGCCTTCAGCTGCACGCGTCCGGGCGAGACCGCTCAAGGCGAGGTAGGACGAGGGCTGGCCATCCACAGCCGCCTGGAACTCCTCGTCCGCCTGGGAGAGGCGGCCCTCGACGAACGCAAGATAGCCGGCGAGGTAGTGATAGTAGGCGAGGCTGCTGCCAACAGACCCTTCGGCTATGGCCTGGCTGATCGCCTGCGCCGCCAGCGAATTGGCCTGCTCGTCCTGGCCCTTGAGCTCAGCCACGTGGGCGAGCCGGGCGGTCACTGCAGCGCCCGGCTGGGCCGTTGCCAACTGGCCGAACGTGGTCGTTGCTGCTGGATACAGGCCGAGTTCCAGGTCGCTGTCGCCCACGGTGGCCAGCGCCTGCAGGGTGGTGGAGTCCCGGGAGTAGATCCTCTGCGCCTCGGCCGCGGCTCCTTGGAAATCATGGAGAGTGTATTTGAGGAGAGCATCCAGAGTTCCGGCGGCGACCTGGTCCGGGGCCGTCTTGAGGGCCTGGGCCACGGCTGCCTGGGCTCGTGCGTAATCGTCCACCGACCCGGTCAGTCGACCCCGTGCGTAGTACTGCTCAGCCAGGTTCGTCGCGCTCAGGAAGTCGGCCGGATCGGCTGTGAGGTTAGTCGTCCACACGGCGATCGCCTGGTCGAGCCGCTGGAGCGTGTCGTCGGCTCCCGCGGCGGCCAGGGTTGATGGCGTCGTCGATGCCGGCGCCGGATGCGGTCGGAGGACCGCCTGGCCGGCCGCGTTCAGGGCGACGAAGAGGACGGCCGCACCGAGGATCGCGATCAGCCGCGGAGAACGAAAACGTACGTGCTGACTTGTGGTCATCGGGGCTCCGTTGTCAGTCTGCGATGGTGCTGGTGGTGAGACGGAGGAGGCCGGACACATCGCCCGGCCTCCTCCGCTCAGCGCAAGGCCTTAAGCGTTGCGCCGGCCGATGCGGCGGAGCACGACAAAGGAGCCCGTCGCTCCGATCGCGGCAATAAACATCGCCAGGAGCGGGGTCTGGTCCGAGCCTGAACCGCTGCCCGTCGACACGGTTGTGTCGGTGCCAGGAGGGGTGGGCTGGGCGACCGGGGCCGGAATCTCCGGCGCCAGGGCGGGTCCGAGGTACGGGAATGCGGCGAGGTAGTCGGTGTGCGGACCGACGGCATCTCCGGTGATGGCGCCCGTTGCGTTGCGGGTACCGATGACGAAGCCACCAGTCACAATGTTGAGCTCGCCATCAATCACGTCGTCCGCCAGGGCCCGTCCGTTGAGCGGACCGGCGACCGGCATGGTCGTGTTGTAGGTAAGGATGTCCGGGATCAGCACGGCGGCAATCGCCTGTGCCTGGGGCGTCGTGTAGGCGCCTTCGGTATCACCCGCCGAAAGTGCCTGCAGGGTCGCGACCACGTTGGCCGGGAACTTGCCGCCACTGGCTGCGGTCTGGTTGACTGGCGTCGTCTGGTTGAACAGGTTCTTGTCGGCGCCCGCGGCGTTGAAGACCGTGTTGATTGCAGGACGTCCAACCTGGTCGGCCAACGTCCACGTTCCGGCGTTATCCCACTGGGTCTGCGCCCAGACGCCAATGGTCGTTGCCCCGAAGTCCGTGGTGGGTACTTCGAGAACCATCGCCATGGTGTCCAGGGGCTTGAAGAAGTCGGCCGCGTGGCCGTCATTCAGGGTTCGCGTGCCCTCGCTCTTGACGGTCCCGAGGAAGCCCAGGAGATCGAAGAAGAATGGGTCTGCCCGCTCGCCCGCGAACGCCTGTCCGCCGCCGGTGACACTGGTCTGGCCGGCGCTGGCCGGCCCATCGCCGGCGGTTGAACCGGTGGCGATCACCGTTCCAGTCGCGAGCGAAAGTGCGTTGGCACCGCTGTACATGGTGACCGTGTAGGCCTGCACGCGGTGGCTGTTGCCGGCACCAAAGGTAAAGACGTATGCCTGGTCCTGGGTCGAGTCGGCATTCGTATCGACGTTCAGGACATAGCGCACGTTCGTGCCGAAGGTGGCCGGGCTGAGTCCGGCGTTGACGGCCGGACCAATGGTCAGAGCGAGCGCAGTCTGGCCCGCAGTCGCCCCGTTGAAGGCGTACAGGTCGTTGATGTCTCGCTCTTCGTGGCCGGTGGTCGCGAAGCTGACGGCACCGCCGGCGCTCACGGTCACACCGCCAAGTGCGGGAGCGTCGAGATGATCCGACGCCTGGACAAGCAGGGGAACCGCCCCGACGGTGAGTACGATCGCGGTCGTTCCGAGAATACCGGCCGCACGCATCAAGCGCTTAGGCAAAGCCATCGAACCTCCAATGAGGACGCTTCGGGCGGTGGGCCCGAGCCTCAAAAGTCGCGGCGGCGAGTACTGGATCGCATTCACCTGCCAGCCGGTGTACGGGCATCCGCTCGTGACGGATGACATGGACGCCACCAACGCCTTGATTGCGATGCAGATGAAATGCGTGTGCGGCACGCCTGAGCCGTGCGCTGGACCGTGCTCGGTCGTCAGGCCCGTTGCCCGTGTGGCTAGGTTGCCGCGGGCTCGGCCATGGCGACGCGATTTCGGCCGGCGGCCTTGGCCTGGTAGAGCGCGCCATCGGCGGCCGCCAGCAACTGGACCTCGGTCTCGCCTTCCCGCCAGACCCGGGCGCCGATGCTGATCGTGATCGACACGGCCCCGATGCTCGTGTTCATTGGGGTGTCGGCGACCATGGACCGGATCCGTTCGAATGTCCCGGCTGCACCTTCGCCCGACGCGTGCATGGTCAGGATCACGAACTCGTCGCCGCCATGACGGCCAAGCACATCGTGCCCGCGCAGGTTGCCTTCCATGAGCCGGACCAGCTCGCACAGGACCTCGTCGCCGACCGGGTGCCCATGCGTGTCATTGATCAACTTGAACTTGTCGATGTCGCAGATCCCAACCGCCAGGCCGTGAGCATGGCGATGTTCGTCGGTGAGCTCCCGGGTGAGGACCTCGGCAAACGCCCGGCGATTGAGGGCACCGGTCAGCGGATCGTGCATCGCCTCGTGGGCAAGAGCCAGGCGCGCCTCGTTCAACCTGGCCTGCAGCTCGACGAGGCGCGCCCCAACGTCCACCCGGGCCCGCAGCTCGCCGGCATCGAACGGCTTGGCCAGGTAGTCATCGGCACCCGCCTGCAGGCCGTCGATGATGTTGGCCTTCTCGCCCTTCGAGGTGAGGATGATGATGTACGGCGGCTGGTCCGACGGCAGCGACCGAACGAGGCGGCAGACTTCCAGGCCGCCCAGCCCGGGCATCATCCAGTCGAGGATGGCCAGCCTTGGCGCATCGGGTCGCTGGAGCGCCTCCCACGCCTGGTTGCCGTCTTCGGTAGCCACGACCTCGTGGCCGAACTTCTTGAGCACCCCGCCCAGGACGACCCGCGAGGTGACGTCGTCGTCGGCAATGAGGACCTTCACGCCGGTCGATGGGGTCCCGGGCCCGGCTGGTCGATGAAGCCCTGGATCGCTTCGGCGAGCCGCGCGAATTGCGCCTCCAGTTCGGGCAGGCGTGAGCTGACCATGCCCAGGTCACCCCGCTTGCCGGCCGTCTCGATGTCGTTGGCAACCGCTCGGAGCGCCTCGCCGCCGACGGCCGAGGAGGCGCCCTTGATCGTGTGCAGCTGGCCCAGCGCCCCGGCAGAGTCGCCGGCGTCGAGGTAGTTCCGGAGGGCCTCGAACTGGCGGGGAACGTCGTCCAGAAAGCCGGCCAGGACCACCCGAGCGAGGTCCTCGTCGTCCAGCAGCCGGGCCAGCATGCCCGCCTGGTCGAAGACGGGCTCGCCCGATTCCTCGGTGGCCGCCCGACCAGCTCCTGTAGCCGGGCCGGCGTGGGCTGGTGCCGGGGCCGGAATCTCGTCGACTGGCAGCCAGCGTTCCAGCGCCTCGGACAGGGCCTGCGATGAGACCGGCTTGGTCAGGTAGTCGTCCATGCCCGCCTGGAGGCAGCGCTCGCGATCGCCCTGCATGGCATGGGCGGTCATGGCGATGATCGGGATCTGGTGATTGCGCACCGCCGAGTTCGGATCGCGGATCAGGCGGGTAGCTTCGAATCCGTCCATCTCAGGCATCTGGACATCCATGAGGACGACGTCGTAGGCGACCGCCTCGAGCGCCTTCAACGCTTCGGCGCCGTTGCCGACCGCGTCTGCGTGCAGTCCGAAGCGCTTGAGGATCCCCAGGGCAACCTGCTGGTTGGTGATGTTGTCCTCGGCCAGCAGGATTCGGACGGCGCCCCGGCGCATCTCGCGGATCGTGTGGCGGGTGATGATCGGCTGTTCCGGGCGGGCCAGCGCCTTCCCGGCGAGCACCGCCGACAGGCTGTCGAACAGGTCCGACTGGCGGACGGGCTTGACGAGGTAGGCGGCAAAGCCCATCTCCTCCATCTGCCGGGCGTCGCCGCGCTCACCCATCGAGGTCATCAGCACGAGCCGGGTCTGGGCAAGGTCCTTGTCGGCCTTGATGGCCCGGGCCAGGTCGGCGCCGTCCATGCCCGGCATCTGCATGTCCAGGATGGCCGCGGCAAACGGGTTGTTGGCGTCGACGGCCCGGGCCAGGGCGAGGAGCGCTTTCGGCCCGTCGGCCACCTCCTCGGAGCGGACGCCCCAGGCGCCCAGCTGGGCCGTGAGGATGTCCCGGTTCGTGGCGTTGTCGTCGACGACCAGGATGTGCACGCCCCGGATCTCGGCCGGCGGGAGCGCCAGGCGCTCGCGTTCGGCGCGCCGGGCGAATCGTCCGGTGAACCAGAACTCCGAGCCGGATCCTTCGATGCTCACGACCCCGATCTCGCCGCCCATCAGCTCGACCAGCTGCTTCGAGATCGCCAGCCCCAGGCCCGTGCCGCCGAAGCGCCGGGTGGTGGAAGAGTCGGCCTGGGTGAACCGCTCGAAGAGCAGGCCAACCTTGTCGGGCGGGATCCCGATGCCCGTATCCCGGATCGAGAAGCGCAGCACGACTTCGTGGTCGTCTTCCTCGACCACGCTCACCCGCACGGCGACTTCGCCGTCCGGGGTGAACTTCATGGCGTTGCCGGCCAGGTTCAGGAGGACCTGCCGAAGGCGACCCGGGTCGCCGCTGAGGTCGGCCGGCACGTCGGGCGCAGCGGCGCACAGGAACTCGAGGCCTTTGTCGTGGGCGCGCAAGGCCATCGTCGCCGCGAAGTCATCGAGCAGGCCGCGCAGATCGAAGTCGAGTGTTTCAAGCTCGAGCTTGCCCGCCTCGATCTTGGAGAAGTCGAGGATGTCGTTGAGCAGGGTCAGGAGGGCCTGGCCGCTGGTTCGCACGGTCTCGGCGTAGCGTCGTTGGTCCTTGTCGAGCTCCGTGTCGAGGAGCAGCCCGGTCATCCCGATCACGCCGTTCAGTGGGGTCCGGATCTCGTGGCTCATGTTGGCCAGGAATTCGCTCTTGGCCCGGTTGGCCAGCTCGGCCCGGTTGGCCATCACTTCGGCTCGCGCCGAGGCCGTCTCGATCGCGCGATAGGCCTCCTCGAGCTGGGCCTGGGCCTGCTTCGCGGCGGTGATGTCGCGCGAGATGCCGAACGTTCCGAGCAGGTCTCCGGCGTCGTCCCTGAGCGGCATCTTGGTGGTCGACACCCAGGTCTCGTGACCGTCGGGCCACGTTTCCTTCTCCTCGGCCCCGACCACGGGCTGGCCCGTCCGCATGATCTCGAGCTCGTCCGCGCGGGCACGCCCGGCATGCTCGCCGGCGAAGAAGTCGGCGTCGGCCTTGCCTCCTGCCTGGGCCGGGTCGGCCAGTCCGAACGACGTGGCCAGGGCCCGGCTGATC
>JBBRIV010000101.1:0-10000 GCA_038220425.1 Candidatus Limnocylindrales bacterium | reverse complement strand
GGGCGCTGTCGGCGCAGCGCCCCTCTCGTTTTTCTTGCTATAGCTGGGAAATCGTGGTGCCAAGGCGGAGAATCGAACTCCGGACACTGCGATTTTCAGTCGCATGCTCTACCAACTGAGCTACCTTGGCCTGGGACTGGGGGGTGACGGCGGCAGCGGGCTGGTGGGCGATGAGGGACTCGAACCCCCGACATCCTCGGTGTAAACGAGGCGCTCTAACCAACTGAGCTAACCGCCCGTCCGGGCAGGATACCCGTCGAGCGCGTGGAGGCGGGCGCAGCTGGGCCGGGGCGGGCGCAGCTGGGCCGGGGCGGGCGCGGCCGGCTGCGGGGTCCGCTCGGGCGGGGCGGCTCGCGCTGGCGTTGGCGGCTGGGCCGGCCTTAGGCGTCCAGGTGCTCGGTGCATGAGCATTCCAAAGGCAACGGGCACCTCAAGCCGGTCGGATTGGGCCGCGAACTCCCTTGGCTCGGGAAGCTGAGCGTGGCTGGGTCTGGGATGTTGGCCCGTCGGGCGAATTCAGCCGCGCCGGACGGGCTAGATGGGGCTATTAGGCAAGGAATGCTCATGCACCGAGCACGCCAGGCTTCAAGGCGCCCCAAGCCTACTCGAGCCCGCTGTCGGTGAGCTTCGTCGATCCGATTCCGCGTGCATGGACGCCTCACGCTCAAGGCAAGAGCTGAACGACCTGCGGCGCGCAGCGTGGGTCAATCCGGCCACGGGGTCCGAGCCCGGCTGAGCGTGGATCCGACGCGATGCCTCGCGGAGCTGCCTCCAGGGGCAAGTCTCGCCCGCCCAATGGCTCGTGATCAAGCTGGGGGCGTCCATGGACCCGGAATAGGACGGTCCAAGGGTCGAAACGGAGCCTCGCCGGGCGCCTAGCACTCGACCCGAGGCCGGGGCCGGCACTCGACCCGAGGCCGGGGCCGGGCGCCTAGCACTCGACCCGAGTCGCCGGCACCCAACCCGAGCCGGCACCAACCCACCCACGGCACTCCCCCACCCCACGGGACCCGGAATCAGGAACGGCGGTCCGGGTGGGACCGCCGTTCATGGGATCTCAGCGTGTTGGTGCCCAGGCCGGGACTTGAACCCGGATGAGTTGCCTCATACGCCCCTCAAACGTACGCGTATACCAATTCCGCCACCTGGGCAGGTGTTGCGCGCCATTGAGGGATCCCGCTGACGAGGGCTGGTACCGAGGAAGGGATTTGAACCCATACGCCCTTGCGGACACTAGCTCCTGAAGCTAGCGCGTCTACCGATTCCGCCACCTCGGCGAGATCCCCAACGCGCGGCAAGAGTCCTTACCGAACGTCGGCGAGAGACCATGCTAGCACATCCCAATATCGGTCACTGAGGTCGCCCAGGCTTCGAATCTGGGGTCCCACGACCCGCGAATTGAGCACGACCAGGTCGTCCTGGAAGAACAGCGGGAGCATCGGCGGGTTGGCCACGAGGGCCGCCTGGAGCTTCGAATAGGCGGCTTTGCGGACCGCCAGGGTGCCCGGTGCGCGGGCCGCCACCAGCCGGGCGTCGAGGGTCGAATCCTGGATCCCGGTCAGGTTCGCCCCGCCGGTCACGGCCTGGCTCGAGGCAAACAGCGGGTACAGGTCCGGGTCGAGCCCGATGTTGACCTCGACCAGGGCCGCCTCGAAGGTGCCGGCGCCAAGTCGAGACACGAGATCGGCCGGAGGCAGGGCGACATGGGTCACCTTGAACCCGAATGTGCGCCATTGGCTGGCGACCAGCTCGGCGGTCGCCCAGGCGATCGGATTCGAGGCCTGGTCGGGACTCAGCAGGTCCAGTGCGTAGGGCGTCTTGGCCTTGGGTGCCAGCCAGCCGGTGGACCCCTTCTTCCAGCCTGCTGCCTTGAGGGCGACAGCCGCCGCAGTCGGGTTGCTGGCCTGGGCAACGCTCGCGTTAGGATCGAACGCCCACGAGCTTGGCGGGATCGGCGACTCGGCCTGGCTGCCGGTTCCGGCCAGGACACCGGCGATCATGGCCGGTCGGTCGAGCGCCTGTAGAAGTGCCTTGCGGACAGCCGCCGGAGCCAGCTCGAGGTGGCCCGGGCGGAGGTTGAGGGCAACCGACGTGAAGGTCGTGCCGGGGTAGGTCAGCAGGCGCGAACCGGCCTGGCTGGCCAGGGCGACCGCATCGGCCGGAGCGAGCCCGTCCGCAGCATCCAGCGACCCGGCCCGGTAGGCGGCTGCAAGGTCGGCGGGATCGCTGAAGAACTCCATTTCGATCCCGGGCAAGAGGGCCGGACTGGCCACCGTCGTCGCCGGCGTGAGATCGGCCGAGGTCGAGTCCCAGTGGACCAGCCGGAACGGGCCAGATCCGACGGGCTGGTTGGAGAACGAGGAATCGGCCAGGTCGATGACGGCCACGCCGCCCAACAGGTGCTGGGGCAGGATGCCCACGAGGGCGTCCTCGAGGAAGCCGGCGAGGGGGGTGGCCAGGGTGAACTGGACTGTGAGTGGGTCGACCTCGGCCACGTTGACTTCGCGCCACGAGTTGGCCAGTGGACCGCGATAGGCCGGGTCCTTGAGCATGCCCACGGTGAACACAACGTCCTCCGCGGTCACCGGCTGGCCGTCCTGCCAGCGGGCTGTGGGGCTCAGGTTGAAGGTCCAGATGCGCATCGCCGCATCGGCGGTCCAGGACGTGGCCAGGTCGGGAACGTAGGTCGGCCCGACGCCCCGGGCAACCAGCCCCGAGAAGACCAACCGGCTGAGGTCACGATCGGCCTGGGTCCGGGCGGTCAGCGGATTGATCGAGCTGGGAATGCCCACGACGCCTTCGCGATAGATGGGCGGTGGTGCCGGAGTCGTCTCGACCAGGTTGCTCGGACTCGGGCTGGGGCTGGGGCCCGTCACCTGGGCTGCGGGCAGGACCGTGGGCACCGTCAGGGCCAGGGCCAGGACGACGATCAGGGCCGATAGAACGGCGATGACACCGCGGTCACGCTGGGTCAACGATCACGCCTCGTGAGCTCGCGACTGGGACCTGACCCGCCGGGCGGCGGGCTCAGGCCGCCGGCGTGTAGATGTACGCGGCCAGCGAGAAGAGGACGAAGAGGACGATCAGGATGATGGTGAATTGCCACAGTCGCCGTTCGACGCCACGCCGGCTGCGGTAGACGGCCGAGTCGCCGCCGAAGGTCCCGGACAGCCCGGTCCCGCGCGACTGGAGCAGGATGGCGGCCATCAGGGCCAGGCCGACGATGATCTGGCCGATGCTCAGGAACGGATTCACCCGGGACGTGACCTCAGCTGATGGTGTCGAAGCCGGGGGATGGTAGCACGTCAGCCCCCGGACGGCCGGGCTGAAGCCTGTCCCGCGACCGCGGCGACGGCCGCCTCGATCCGGGCCGGATCGCCCAGGTAGTGGTGGCCCAGCGGCCGCAGGTCCGCGTCAAGGTCGTACACCAGGGGCACGCCGGTCGGAATATTCAGGCCGATGATCGCCTCGTCGGAGATCCCGTCGAGGTACTTCACCAGGGCCCGCAGGCTGTTGCCGTGGGCGGCGATCAGGACCCGCCGGCCAGCCTGGATCTGGGGCACGATCGCGTCGTGCCAGGCCGGCAGGAACCGGGCGACGGTGTCCTTGAGCGACTCGGCCCGGGGCAGCTCGGCCGCCGACAATCCGGCATAGCGCGGATCGCGACCAGGCTCCCGCTCGTCGCCGACCGGCAGCGGCGGCGGTGGCACGTCGTAGCTCCGCCGCCAGCGCAGGACCTGCTCGTCGCCATATTCGGCGGCCGTCTCGGCCTTGTTGAGGCCCTGCAGCGCGCCGTAATGGCGCTCGTTCAGGCGCCAGTCGTGGACGACCGGGATCCACATCTGGTCGAGCTCATCAAGGCTGATCCAGAGGGTCCGGATCGCCCGGCGCAGGACCGAGGTGAAGGCCATGTCGAAGACGAATCCACCCTCGCGCAGCAACCGGCCGGCCTCGTGCGCCTCGGCCAGTCCGGCCTGGGACAGGTCCACGTCGGTCCAGCCGGTGAACCGGTTCTCGCGGTTCCAGTCGCTCTCGCCGTGGCGGAGCAGGACGACCTGGCTCACCCGCCCTCCCCTGCCGCTGCCCGCCCGGCCGCGGTCAGGCCGGCCCGGGCCACGATCCCGGCCATCTCCTCCACCTTGAGCGAGGCCCCACCGACCAGCGCCCCGTCGATCGCCGGCTCCGCCAGGAACTCACCGGCACTGGCGGCGGTCACGCTCCCGCCGTACAGGACCGGCAGGCCCGCGGCCAGCCCGGCAAACCGGGACCCGAGTCCGGCTACGGCCGACCGGACCGAGTCGGCCATCGCTGCCGCATCGACCCCCCGGGCGGTCCGCCCGGTACCGATCGCCCAGACCGGCTCGTAGGCGACGACCAGGCCTGCGGCCACGAGTGCCTCGGGATCCTCGGCAAAGCCGGCCAGGCTGCCCTGGAGCTGGGCCGCGACCACGGCTTCGGCCCGGCCGGACTCGCGCTCGTCGAGCTGCTCGCCCACGCACAGGATCGGCCGCAGGCCTACCTCTACCGCCCGGCGCAGCTTGCGCCCGATGAGCTCGTCGGTCTCGCCGGCATCCCGGCGTCGTTCGGAATGACCCACGATCACCCAGCCGGCCAGGCCGACGAGCATTCCCGCGCCGATCTCGCCGGTGTAGGCCCCGCTCAGCTCGTGGTGAACGTTCTGGGCACCGACGCCCACGCCGGCGCCGGCCGGGCTGGCCGCCAGCGCGTCACGGACGGCGGCCAGGCACACGAACGGCGGACAGATCACCCGCTCCACGCCGGCCACGTTGGTCCGCGCCGCCAGGCTGCTGGCAAGTTCGGCCGCATCGGCCGGGGTGGTATGCATCTTCCAGTTGGCGGCAATGATCACGGGTCGCATCACCGGATCATGCCAGAGCCGGCCGTTCCTGTTCGGCAGCCAGCTGCTCGATCCGTTCGAGCGCCCGTTGAACGGTGGAACGGTGCAGGACGAGGTGCTCGCTGAGCTCGGCCAGGGTCGCCTCGGGCGTCGCTCGGCGGGCCGCCGCCGTCATCCGGATCACCTTCGACTGTCCGGCCAGCCGGCCGTCGGCCTCGAGCCGGCCGATCGCCGCCAGCTGCCGGCCGGCCGCGACCACCGCCCGCTGGAGGTTGGCCGACTCGGCGTTGATCACCCGGTTGAGCTCACCCCGGAGTGCCCGCGAGACCTGCCGGGCTTCGAGCTCGAGAATCGCCGAGCCGGCCCCGATCCGGCGCAGGAAGATCCCGATCGTCTCGGCGTTCTTCCAGGTGACCACGCCCCGGCCGCGCCGGACCCGCCAGGACGCGGCCAGGTTCAGCTCAGCCAGGCGGGCTGCCAGGACGGGTGCCTCGTCGGACGCGACCACGAACTCGAGGTGGGCCCGGCCGGCCGACAGGCTGAGCGAGCCTCGGGCCAGGAAGCGCCCGCGCAACCAGGCCAGGCGGCAGTGTTCAGCCGAGCCAGACCAGTCGAACTCGCCCCCGGCATCCACGATCCGGACGCTCTTGGCCCGCCGTCTGATCCCCGGCTTGACCGTCGCGGCCGTCTCCCGGCCGAGACGCACAGCAAGCCGGGCGATCGAAGCCTCGCGGGTGGCCAGGCCCGGCCCGAGACCGACCGATTCGGCAATCCGATCGCAGGCTCGCTGCGGGTCGATCGCCGCGAGCTCGGCCCGCAGGGCCGCCACCTGGTCCCGGTCCGACGAGGTCACGCCGACCGCGCGACCCCACTCCGGCGCCGTGCAGCACCCTCCCGCTCGGCAATCCGCAGGATCGCGGCCGCCAGTCGTTCCGGGTCGTGGTGGATGGAGCTGGCCGGATCAACCAGGTCGTCCAGGACCAGCCGGGCGGGCCGGTTGCCGGTCGGCGGCCAGCGCAGGCGAACCGGCTCGCGATGCCCGGCGTTGAAGGCAGCACTGCTGGTCCGGTTGTTGGCCAGGACGATGTCGACGATGCCGCTGGCGGTATGACGCTCGAGCGCCTCGACGTGATCGGCCAGGTCGAAGCCGTCGGTCTCGCCGGCCTGGGTGGCCACGTTGCAGACATAGATTTTGAGCGCCGGCGAGGCTACCAAGGCCGTCCGGATGTCGGGCAGGAGCAGGCTCGGCAGGATGCTCGTGAACAGGCTGCCCGGGCCGATCACGATGATGTCGGCCTCGGCGATCGCGGCCAGGGCGTCCTGGCAGGCACGCACGCCGTCGGGGCTCAGCCAGACCCGGTCGATCTCGCGGGTGGCCCCGATCCGCGACTGGCCTTCAACCAGCGAGCCGTCGCGCAGGGCCGCATGCAGGACGACGGGGGTCGAGGTGGCCGGGACCACCTGGCCGCGAACCGCCAGGACCCGGTTCATCCGCCGGACGCCTTCCTCGAAGTCACCGTGCTCGACCGCGGTCATGGCCGCGATCAGGAGGTTGCCGATGGCATGGCCGGCCAGGCTGTCCGGCACCTCCTCGCCCGGGAATCGGTACTGGAAGAGCTCGCTCATCAACGGCTCGGCGTCGGCCAGGGCGACCAGGCAGTTGCGGATGTCGCCGACCGCCGGCACGCCCAGCTGGTCGCGCAGCTTGCCCGAGGAACCGCCGTCGTCGGCCACGGTCACGATCGCGGTCAGGTTGCTGGTGTGCTCCTTGAGGCCGCGCAGCAGGGTCGACAGCCCATGACCGCCGCCCAGCGCCGCGATCTTCGGCCCGCGAGCCAGGAAGCGCTTCTGGTAGATCACCTCCACCAGGGGCTGCTCGTCGCCGGCCGAGCGATACGGGCCCATCAGGACCCGCAGGACCCGGTACGAGCCATAGCCAAAGACGCCCAGTCCGAGGCAGGCCAGGATCAGGCCGCGCAGGATGTACGGCAGGAACTGCAGCGTGAGCAGGTACAGGAGGCCCTGGAGCGGGCCGTCGAAGACGCTGTCCCGGTAGAGCTGGCGCAGGGCAAACGCCCCGCCGAGGGCCAGTCCCAGCTCGCCGATGAAGACCACGGCCAGCCAGCGCTTGATCCCGATGCCGGAGGTCAGCCAGCGGCGCAGGCCGGCGATCGCGGCGAGTCGTCGCCGGAGGTTCATGCCCGGTCGAGCTCTCGATGGAAGACCGATACGGCGCCCAGGTCCTCCTCGCGCAGCCACACGGCCAGGGCCTCGGCGATCGCGATCGAGCGGTGGTATCCGCCGGTGCAGCCGATCGCGATGGCCAGGCGGGTCTTGCCCTCACCGACGTAGGCCGGCACCGCGAAGGTCAGGAACTCGTGCAGGAACGCCAGGAACCGTTCGGTCACGGGCTGGCCAAGGACGTAGCTCCGGACGGCTTCGGTCAGGCCCGACAGCTGGCGGAGCTCCTCGATGTAGTACGGGTTCTGCATGAACCGGACATCGAAGACCAGGTCGGCCTCCAGGGGCACGCCGTACTTGAAGCCAAAGCTGATCAGCTGGATGGCCAGGCGATCGGTCGCCTCCTGCTCGCCCAGGTGGGCAAAGATTCGCTCGCGCAGCTCGCGCAGGGACAGGTCCGAAGTGTCGACGACGACGTCGGCTTCGTCGCGGACCGGGTCGAGGACCCGGCGCTCCTCGGCAATCGAGCTGGCGATCCCGCGCTGATCGGCCAGCGGATGGCGGTGGCGGGTCTCCGAGAAACGCCGGATCAGGACCTCGTCGCGGGCCTCGAGAAAGAACAGCTGGGGCCGGATCCCGCGACCCTCAAGGGCACCCCGCACGGCGGCCAGCGCGAGGGACGCGTCGCCGGCTCGAACATCCAGGACGATGGCGACCCGGTCGAACCGCTCGCGGTCCTCCGAGACGAGCTCGGCCAGTCCGGGCAGCAACTCGCCGGGCAGGTTGTCGACGCAGGTGTAGCCAAGGTCCTCGAACAGCTTGGTCGCAGCCGTCTTGCCGGCCCCCGACAGGCCGCTCAGGATCACGACGTGCTGGTCGACCGCCGCTGAGACGCCGGAGTCGCTGGGTTGGCGTGCGCTGGCCACCGCCTCAGTCTAGCGACCGCTCCGCTTGATCGCGATTCGGGTCAGCTCCAGGAGGATGTACATCGTCACGCCCAGGACCGTGGGGCTGACCAGGTCGCCGCCCGGGGTGATGACCGCCGAGAAGGCCGCGATGCCCAGGATCAGCATCCGCCGGTTCTTGGACAACCAGGTGGAGGTGATGATCCCGACCAGCGACAGCCCGAACAGGACGATCGGGAATTCCATGATCAGGCCGAAGGCCAGGAAGAGCGTCGTCACGAAGTCGAAGTAGGGGGTGGCGGCGATCCCGTTGACCAGCTGGTTGTCGGTGAAGCCCAGCAGGAACGCGATGGCGAAGGGCAGGACCAGGTAGGCGATCCCGACGCCGATCGCGAAGAGGAGCAGGGCCAGTGGGATCCACGGCCGGATCGTCCGGCGCTCGGCCGGTGTAAGGCCCGGCGAGATGAACGCCCACAGCTGGTAGAGCAGGATGGGCATGGCCAGGATCACCCCGATGGTGACCGAGATCTTGACCTGGATGAAGAACGCGTCACCCGGGCCCAGGACCTGGGCCTTGTGCCCGGGCAGCTGGTCGAGCAGGTAGTTGCGGACAGCCGTCGCGGCGAACCAGCCGATGCCGCTGGCGACCAGGACGGCCAGGACCGACTTGAAGATCCGGTTACGCAGCTCGCTGAGGTGATCCAGGAGCGGCATGACCGCAACTGGCAGTGCGCTGACTACGGTTGCGGCGGGCTCGCTGGGCAGGGCCTCATCAGTCATCGGACGGCGTCAGTGCTGGCCCGTCCGACGGCCGGACTAGGAAGCGGACTCGGAGCTCGGCGTCTCAATGACCGGCGGCAGGGCCGCCATGTCGGGATAGACCGCCGGCGCAGCCGCAACCGGAGCTGCAGCCACCGGAGCGACGACCGCGGCCGCAGCCACCGGCGCGACGGGTGCCGGAGCGGGGATGGGGTCCGTGTGGGCCGAATCCGTGATGTCGCTGGCTGCCTTGCGGAATTCCTTGATGCTCTTGCCCAGGGCCGCACCGACTTCGGGCAGCTTGCCCGGGCCGATCACGATCAAGGCAATGATCAGGACGATGACCAGGTGGACTGGCGAAATATTGGGCATGAGCGGGAACCTCTCTGCTGCGAGAAATCGGGGACTGATCGACTCTGACTCCTACGGATCAGGGCCTCCTACGGATCAGCTCCAATTCCTACGATAGCACGGGCAACGGCAAAGTGGTCGACCAATTCCGGGCGGCCTGGGCGATCCGCTCACCCGGGTCCGCCGGGCCACCAGGCACCCCTTCGAGCGCTGCCCGGGCGATGGCTCGCGAGACATTGACCAGCAACCCCCGGCCTGCTCGGCCGCCGGCCGGGACGGCGATGGCCGGCCCCTGGGCGAGGACTGGTTCAACCTCCCCGCCCTGGGCACCCATGCCCGGGACCAGGAAGGCCAGGCCCGGCGCGATCGCCCGGATCCGGCCGATCTCGACCGGCCGGGTGGCACCCACCACGAGCCCCACCGTGCCGCCCGGGCCCCACGTGGCGACCCGTCGGGCAATGCGCTCATGAAGCAGCTCGGCCGGCGCTCCCCCATCCGGGTCGGCGGCAAGGGCCAGGCCCTGGAATTCATCCGATCCAGGGTTCGACGTCCGGCACAGCACGTACACGAAGCGATCCGGCCGGTCCATGAATGCGCTCAATCCTTCGGCGCCGACGTACGGGCTGGCCGTGATTGCGTCGGCCCCCAGGATGTCGAAGAGGGCAACCGCCTGGCGCATCCCGGTTGACCCGATGTCGCCCCGCTTGGCATCGGCCACGACCGGGAGGCCGGCCGGCACGGCAGCCCGGATCCGCTCGAGGGCGGCGATGCCCGGGGCCCCGAATGCCTCGAAGAAGGCCAGGTTGGGCTTGACCGCCGCGGCAAACGGACCGGCCGCCTCAAGGAGCAGCAGGCAGAACCGCTCGATCCCAGCCACGGTCGGCGGGAAGCCCGGGGGCAGGGCGGCCGGGTCGGGATCGACGCCCAGGCACATGACGCTGCCCAC
>JBBRIV010000100.1:0-10001 GCA_038220425.1 Candidatus Limnocylindrales bacterium | reverse complement strand
CAGGTCGCCCTGCACGACGTTGTGGTCGGTCTGCTCGTTGTACGTCGAGAAGCCGTTGGCCTCATTGCCGGTGATCACGTTGCGATCGGCTGGATCGGTCCCGCCGACCGTGGTGAAGCTGGCGCCCTGGGTCACGTTGATCCCGTTGCCGCCGCTGACGAACACGGTCGAGAAGAAGGTTCCTGCAGCATTCGTGCCGATGAAGCTGCCGGTCACCGCATTGTTCTTGGCATTGATCGACTGGAACGTGATCGAACGCCGGGTGTGGTACATCGCCACGCCCCGGATCAGGTTGTTTGACGAGGTGAAGAAGAGCGCATCCGTGCTGGTCGAGCTGGCGGTGATCTGGACCGTGATCACGGCGTTGTCGATCGTTGGGGCCGTGTTCGGGCTGGAGCCCGGCTGGGTGTAGCCGTCGATCGTGACGCCGCCCGTGGTGTCATTGATGATCGGCAGGGTGCTCCCGATGGTGATCGTCTGGACACCGCTGCCCGGGATGTTGAAGGCAATCGTGTTCGGGCCCGAGTTCAGGTTGGCCTCGGTGATTGCTGCCCGCAGGGAGCACACGTTGGCGGCCGTGGCGCAGATCCCGTCGCCGGGCGTCTTGTCGACCGCGTCCGAGGTGGAGTCGACCGTGAAGACAACGACGCTGGCCGGCTTGAGGCTGGCAGCAACGGCGGGCCGGGCAGCTACCCGGGCGGCGATCAGCTGGACGTCCTGGACGTCGAGGCAGCCGTCATGGTTGAGGTCGGCCGGATCGTTGACCAGGCCGCAGTCCTTGCCCGACTCGCGCGCGAGGCCCCAGGCGACCGCGGCCGTGTTGAGGTCGGCCGGCCCGACAAAGCCATCGCCGCTGATATCGGCGGAGCTGACGGCGCCGGCCGGGCCGGCTGTCAGGGCAGGCGCCGCGGGAGCGGCGAACGAAGCGCTGCCGGTGCCCACCTTGATGCTGATCGCGCCGGGCAGGCTGACCGTCAGGAGCTTGCCCGCGGCGTCGACGAAGCGCATCGAACCCAGGGCAATCGACAGGACTCCGGCCTTGGTCGGGAGGAGGGTCAGCTTGGCGAGGACGACGGTCCCGCTGGCGCCGGCGTGGCGGACCGCACTGGTCGAGCCATCACCGCAGCCGGCCACGCTGCACGAATAGAGTCCAAATGCCACGCCCGCAGGGATGACGACCGGGCCGAGGGGCCGGACGTCGCGACCCGAACCGCCCAGCGCGACCGCGCGCTGGCTGAGGCTGTCGAATTCAGCGGCGGACGGATCGAACCGGAGAACGCCCTCGTAACCGGCCAGGTTGGTGACCCCGGCGGCCTTCAGGATGACCGTGATCGTCTGGCCCACGGCCACGCTGGTCGGGGCGCTGACGACGAGCCGGGCGCCGGTTCCGGCGGCCGTGAAGGCAACCAGCGGAACCTGGTCGGGGTTGGGCCGGGCGGCCGGCGCGATCGCGCGCTGGCCAAGGGGTCCGGACGGGGCGGCGGCCACACCGGTTGGCGCGGCGGTACTTACCACGGCAGGGCTGGCCGAGGCCCCCAGCGTGGCTGCCGGCACGGCGCCAACCAGGAGGATGACCGCAAGCGCGGTCATGAAGCGGGAGCGGCGACCCTGTTGGGCGATCGAGTTGCGGGTATACACCGAGGCTTCATCCCATGATTGGGCGGCGCCTGGGAAGCCGATCTCGGAAACGGCTCGGGCAGCGTCGCAAGCGGTGATTGATTGAGAGCATTGAGCGCATAGCCCGGCCTACGTTGGAGTTGAGAGCCGGACGGGCATCGTCCCACCCGGTCCGGGACCCGTCAACCGTTCGTACCCCCACCAGACCGCCCATTCGTACGGGCTACCGCCAGCGGGTCAGGATCGCCTCGCGCTCGAAGAGGCGGACACCCAGGCGCAGGCCGGCCAGGCTGACCACGAACACGATCGCGGCCAGGAGCAGGTAGCCGGACGCCCCGACGAGGAGCGTGCCGCTGGCCTGCAACAGGGTCACCGCGATGATCGGCACGATCACGACGCCCCCGATCTGCTGGGCGACACGCGGGTCGTTCACCCGGGCGCTGGTGATCACGCCGGCCACGACCGATGCGAGGCCGACCGTGGGGCCCAGGACAATGACGCCGGCCAGCCAGCTGGGATCCGTGACCACCCCGAACAGGTGCGGGCCGTACACGATCGAAGCCAGGGCCGTGAATACGAGGTAGGTCAGCCAGCCGGCGGCGACGCCCGGGACCAGGGCCGCCAGGGCCTTGCCGGCGAGAAGCTCACTCGTCCGGATCGGCGCCGCGAGGACGGGCTCCAGGCTGCGCGCCTGCTTCTCGCCGATGATCGAGAAGGTGGCGATCGCGAGCGGGATGTAGGCCGGCATGAGCAGGAAGAAGGCCAGGAATTGCTGGACGGCAAAGGCACCGGCCAGCTCGGAGGCGCTGAACGCGGTCCACTCGGGCCGCTGGCGCAGGACGGCCGCGGACAGGTTCGCGGGCAGCTCGTGCTGGCCGATGAGACCGCCCAGGAGCAACGGCGCCACGGTCAGCAGGATCGGCGGGACCAGGATCGTGGCCAGCAGGAGACGATTGCGGAGCGTCTCGGAGAACTCCCGGCGGAGCACGGTGACGACGATTCGGCGGCGCATCAGACAGCCTCCCCACCGGCGCCCGGGTGCACGCCCATCACGTCGAAGTAGACCGATTCGAGCGATGTCGCGGCGGGCTTGACCTCCAGGATCTCAGCACCGGCGGCGGCCAGGGCCCGGACGAGGCCGGGCGTGATCCGGGCCGGGTCGACTGCCTCGGCGACCAGCCGGTCGCCATCGAGGCGGGCCGCGTCAACGCCGTCGGTCGTTCGGGCCAGCTCGAGCAGGTCCTCAGTCGCGCGGCTGACCAGCCGGATCTCCACCCGGCCCCCGGCCAGCGAGCCGCGCAGCCGGGCCGGTGTGTCGATTCGGATCAGGCCGCCCCGGACGAACGCGACCTCGTCGCACAGCCGGTCGGCCTCGTCCACGTTGTGGGTGGCCAGGACGATCGTGCGGCCGGCCTGGCGCAGGCCCTCGATGGCCTCGCGCACGACGTACGCGGCCTCCGGGTCGAGGGCTGCCGTCGGCTCATCCAGGAAGACGACGCTCGGTTCGTGGAGGAGCGCCCGCGCGATCGCCAGCTTCTGCTTCATGCCCCGGCTGAACGAGCCGGCAACGTCCCGGCGCCGGTCCCACAGCGAGAAGAGGCGCAGGTAGTGCTCGATTCGGGCGGCCCGGGTGGGGCCATCCAGGCCGTACAGCCGGCCGAAGAAATCGAGGTTGGCCTCGGCCGACAGCTTGTCGTACAGCCCCGGGGTCTCGGTCAGGATCCCGACCCTAGCCCGGACCTCGTCGGGATGGGTCTGGACGTCGAACCCGTCGATGGTCGCGCTGCCCTCGGATGGGCCAATCAGGGCGGTCAGCAGCCGGACAGTGGTGGTCTTGCCCGCGCCGTTTGGCCCGAGGAGTCCCAACACCCGGCCGCGCCGGACCTCGAAGGTCATGCCGCGGACGGCCCAGCGATCACCGAACCTGCGGCCCAGGCCCGTCGCCCGCAGGGCAACCGGATCCACGCCCTGGGTTGGATCGGGTTCGGTCATGGCCACCAGTCTGGCCCATCGGCGTCGCATTGGCTTAGGCGGGTACGTCTTCACAGGCGAAATGCGAATCGGCAGCCTGTTCCTGGCGAGCGCGCTGGTCGTCATTGCGGGATGTGGAAGCGCCAGCCCGTCGGCCAGTCCGCAGTCCACGCCCGCTCCGTCGGGGACGCCCGTGGCGGCCAGTCCCAGCGCCGTGCCATCGGATGTCCCGACTGCCGAGCCAAGTACCGACGCAAGTGCCGAGCCCGGCTCCAGCCTGATCACCATCCCAGTGCAGGCGCTCAAGTCATTGGCCGAGGGGCCGACGGTGTTCTTTGGTTCGCGAGTCTTCACGATCACGCCCGTCCAAGCCGGGGACTCGTCGACGATCACGATGGCTGACTTCGGCAATGCCGGCGTCACGGCCCTGGCCACGACGGATACCGGCCACGCACTTGCAGGGCTGGTGGCCACGGCCGACTCGCTCGTGTGGGTCGAGACATGGCGCGACCACCCGTCGCCGCCGAGTGGCGCGGTGCCCGGTTGCGAGGACACCGGTAAGCCACTTCGTTGGCGAATCGTTCGCCTCGTCATCGCCAGCAAGGTCCAATCGGTCGTCGCCTCGGGCACCACCCTGCGAACGGCGTTCGAAGGTGAATGCGCCGATGTGAACCCGCCGGTGATCGCGGCCGACGGCGACCGGGTGGCCTATACCGAGGAAGCGGCCAGCAAGGCCCATCCGTTCGCGAACCGGGTTGTCGTCCGCTCGATCAGCGAGGGAACGCAGATTCGCGCGTTCACCACGAACGGCATTGTCCAGGACCTCCATCTTCTGGGTGCGGTCATTGCCTACCGCGATGACCTGGCCGTGCCGCCGGTGGTTGCATTTGCCGACCCGTTCGACGGGCAGCTGATGGTCACTTCGACCGACGCCGCCCCGCCGGTGGCCGTGGCCGAGCACATCAGTGCTGCCGCGCTTGGCGACGGTCGCATTGCCTGGATCAGCGCCGCTGCGACCGATGGCTCGGCCTGGACCGAGTCGCTCACATCGGGTGTCAAGACCCAGCTGCAGGTCTCCGATGCGTCCGATTTCCATCCCGATGGCGCGAGCAGGATCGCTGTCAGCAAGACGACGGTGACCTGGATCGTGCAAGGCTCGGGCAGCGACAGCGTCGGGACGTCACGCCTGGGTCTATGGACTCCCGGCGGGATCGGGCCTGGCCTGGTCGATGGCATTGCCCAGCCCGAGTTCGTGGCGCTCAGCGCTGGCTGGCTGGTGTGGGACTCCTCGACGGACGCCCCCGGCGGCGAGCCGAGCGGGCTGTTCGGCCTGCCGGAGTCCGCGCTCGTTCCCTGAGTTCGGGCTCCTGCCCAATCACTTCGCCCGGAACTGCTCCTCGAAGGGGATCGGATCGGCGAACTCGTCGCGTACGGCTGAGGGGACACGACCGCCAATCGCGCCGGCCAACTCGCGTGCGGCCCGGTCGATCCGCTCAACCAGCTGCCCGTCGGAGGCCACGCCGCCGCTACCCCAATCCTCGGTGGCGGCGTATACCGCGGTCGGCACGACGGCCGCGTTCAGGTAGGCGAAGAGCGGGCGCAGGGCATGCTCCAGGGCAAGAGAATGGCGAGCTGTGCCAGCGGTTGCCGCGATCAGGACGGGCAGGCCGGCCAGGCCGTCCCGCTCGATCACGTCGAAGAACATCTTGAACAGGCCACTGAAGGAAGCACTGAAAATGGGGGTCACGACGATCAGTCCGTCAGCAGCCAGGACGCCGTCGATCGCAGCCTGCAGCGCTGGACTCGGAAAGCCGGTCAGCAGGTGGTTCGTCAGGTCCTGGGCGTGGTCGCGCAGCTCGACGACCTGCAAGGCGGGTTCAAACCCGGCGTCGGCCAGGTGGCGCTCGGTTGCGGCCGCCAGGCGGTCGGCCAGGAGCCGGGTCGCCGAAGGCTGGCTCAGCCCAGCCGTCACGATGACCAGCGACCGCCGGCGCGATTCGGTCATGCCGGCACCGCCTCGGTCGCCCGGACCCGCGGATGGAGCGGAGCCTCCGGGATGTTGACCGGTCGATTCAGGGCGAACTCGCGGCGGAGCACCGGGATGACCAGCTCGCCCAGCATCTCGACCTGCTCGAGGGCGACCTCGGCGGGCAGTCCGCCGCCATCGACCAGGAACAGCTGGCGCTGGTAGTCGCCCACGACCTCGCGGAAGGCGAGCGTCCGATCGATCACCTGCTGGGGGCTGCCCACGGTCATCGGGGTCTGGTCCATGTAGTCCTCGAGCGAAGGCCCGCCGCCGTAGACGGGCGCATGGTCGAAGTAGGGCCGGTATTCCTTGATGGCGTCCTGCGAGTTGGCCCGCATGAAGACCTGTCCGCCCAGGCCCACGATCGCCTGGTCGGCCGGGCCATGGCCGTAATGTTCCCAGCGCAGGCGATAGAGATCGACCATCCGCCGGACGTGATCTTTGGGCCAGAAGATGTTGTTGTGGAAGAAGCCGTCGCCATAGAATGCGGCCTGCTCGGCGATCTCCGGGCTGCGGATGGAGCCGTGCCAGACGAACGGCGGCACGCCGTCCAGGGGCCGGGGCGTGGAGGTGAACCCGGTCAGGGGCGTCCGGAACTTGCCGGTCCAGTCGACCACATCCTCGCGCCACAGACGGTGCAAGAGGGCGTAGTTCTCGTAGGCAAGGGCGATCCCATTGCGGATGTCCTGGCCGAACCAGGGGTAGACGGGACCGGTATTACCTCTGCCCATCATCAGGTCCACCCGGCCATCCGCCAGGTATTGGAGCATCGCGTAGTCCTCGGCGATCTTGACCGGATCGTTGGTCGTGATCAGGGTCGTGGAGGTCGACAGGATCAGGTGCTTCGTCTGGGCTGCAAGAAAGCCGAGCAGGGTGGTGGGGGAGGAGGGGACAAAGGGCGGGTTGTGGTGCTCGCCGGTGGCGAACACGTCCAGGCCGGCCTCTTCGGTCTTGAGGCCCAGCGCCACCATTGTCCTGATTCGCGCTTCCTCGGTCGGCGTCCGACCGGTGGTGGGATCGGTCGTGACATCGCCGACCGTGAAGATCCCGAACTGCATCTGAAAACCTCGTCCCGGGACGCCTGTCCCGACTGTTCAGGCAGGACCACTGGGCCTGCCGCTCGTACCCTACTGTAGCGGATGGTAATTGCGCACGCAACGACTATCTCGCGGCGTCGGGCGAAGGCGCGGCGTTAGGCTGTTCGCGATGGAGACCCTGGCCGCGCCACTCGACGGGCTGACCAACTGGGCAGGCAATCACGCCTACGGCGCGGCAAGCCTGTTCACGCCCGAATCGATCGAGCAGCTCCAGGAGGTCGTCCGCGGCAGCCGGGCGCTGCGGGTGCTGGGCTCGCGCCATTCGTTCAACGACATCGCCGACTCCACGGGCAGCCTGGTCTCGCTGGCCCGGATGCCCCGGGTGTTTGAGCTGGACTCGGGCACGATGACAGTCAAGGTCGACGGCGGCGTCCGCTACGGTGACCTGTGCGGCAAGCTGAACGCGGCCGGCTTTGCGCTCCACAACCTGGCCTCACTGCCCCACATCTCGGTCGCCGGGGCTAGTGCGACGGCCACCCACGGATCCGGCAATGAAAGCGGCAACCTGGCGACGGCCGTCGTGGCTTTGGACGTCGTGACCGCCGATGGCGAGCTGCGCTCGTTTTCGCGCGAGCGCGACCCGGACGTGTTTGCCGGCACCGTCGTGGCCCTGGGAGCCCTGGGTGCGGTCACGGCGCTGACGCTCCAGCTCCAGCCGACGTTTCAGATGCGCCAGGACCTGTATGAGCATGTCTCGCTGGCCCAGGTCGCCGCGAATTTCGACGAGATCTACGCCCTGGCCGACAGCGTCAGCCTGTTCAGCGAGTGGGTTGGGTCCGGCTTCGAACAGCTCTGGCTCAAGCGTCGAGTTGTGGACGGTGCGCCGTTCGAGCCGCCGCCGCTCATTTTCGGGGCGACCCGCGCGACAGAGACGATTCATCCGATCAAGCGCATGGCGTCGGACGCTTGTACGCCCCAGCTGGGCGTGCCGGGGCCCTGGCACGAACGCATGCCCCACTTCCTGATCGACCGGATGCCCAGCAGCGGGGCCGAGCTGCACCGAATACCTGCTGCCCCGCGAGTCGGCCGTTCCTGCGCTGCTCGCGATTGCCGAGCTGCGCACGTTGTTCCAGCCCCTCCTCCAGGTGGCCGAGGTCCGAACGATCGCGGCCGACGACCTGTGGTTGAGCACGGCGGTTGGCCGGCCGAGCGTTGCGCTTCACTTCACCTGGCAACGTGACTGGGACGGCGTCCAGCGGATCCTGCCGGCGATCGAGGCGGCCCTGGCGCCATTCGACCCACGACCCCACTGGGGCAAGGTCTTCGCGATGAACCCGGCCGCGGTTCGGGCCTCGTATCCGCAGATGCCGGCCTTTGTCGAGCTGGTGGATCGGTACGATCCCAACGGGACGTTCCGCAACGCGTTCATCAATCGCTACGTGTTCGGCGAGGGGTAGCGCGGCGGCGGCTCGGCGGCGCTCCGCGACGCTGCTCGCGGCGTGGCGCGGTTCGCGGCGACGGCGCTTCGCGGCCCGCGGGTCGGCGGGGCTCGCGGCGTTGACAGATACCGCCACCAGCCGCCGTATGGTCGGAAGTGGCGGTCGGGACGGCCTGGCCGGGCCATTCGGCGACACGTTCACGCACGAAGCCTCGGTTGCGGGGTGCCCGAGAGACCACAATGACGTGGTCGAGTGACCATACCGCGGCTGGGAGCGGTATCTGGCGAGAACTCGCTCTGACGATCGGCCCATGGACCGCTGGGGCCGCCGCGCCGAGGATCGGTGTCTATCGATCGCGGGCGTTGCTCGCAGAACACCGGGGGAAACGGACATGAGGACACTGGGAGCCGAGAGAACGAGTCGGCGCAGGCTGACGTTCGGCGTGATGATCGTGGTGGGCGTCATCCTCGCCGGCTGCGGCAACAGCACGGTCGTTCCGTCCGTGTCGACGGCTCCCAGCTTCAGTCTCTCGCCCGAGATCTCAGCCAGCCCGAGCCCAAGCCCGTCGCCCAGCGACTCACCGTCGCCTGCACCCAGCGACTCGCGGACCGCCTCGCCATCACCGAGTCCCAGTCCGACGCCGCTTGCTCCGCTGGCGATCGTCCACTGCACGGCGAAGGCCGGACGGGCGAGCTCGGACACCTTCTTCGACACCACGAAGTACTTTGCCGGCTATCTCGACAACGGGCCGACCAAGACCGTCACCTGCATCGAGGCGTCCTGGATCCTGCCGGCCGTCGCCTGTGCCGCCGGCGACTCCAAGAGCGACGTGTCGATCTGGGTGGCGATCGCCGGCTACGACGGGCATGGCACCACGGCTTCGCATCAGCGCCCCGAAAAGGCGGCAACCGAGGCCTACTGCTACCTCGGAGTGTCGTATTACATCGCCTGGACGTACTCAGTCCAGGTCAAGGATGGTTACCGCGAGGCGCCATTCCTGATGTGAGCCGGCGACCAGATCTGGGGGCAGGTGAGCGCCTCGGGTCACCATTTCAAGATGACGATCGCGGACCTGACCCAGCACCAGATGTCGGTGGTTACGGCGACCGTCAGCGACGGCACCCGGGAAAACGCCCAATGGATGGTCGAATCGCCGGAAGTCGGCTGCCCCAAGAAGTGCGCTCCGTTGCCGCTTGCCCGGTTCAGTCCGCTGGTGTTCAGCGGTGCCGAGGCGATCATCAACGGCGTGCTGGCGACCGTCGATCGATGGCCGCGCCAGCAGAGCAACATGGGCTCCGGTTCGATCAAGCGAGCGACCGTCTCGAGGCTCGGCCGGGGCACGTTCACCGTGACCTGGCGTCACAGCTAGGTTCGTGCGACGGGTCGGCTACGCCTCTCCGGGCGCAGCCTCGGTCTCGACGTCCGCGGCGACCGTTGGCGTCTTGCTCAAGTGGCTGGCCTCGACGATGGTCGGAGTCCCGTCCCGGTCCTTCCAGCGAGTCTCGATGAGGACCGTCTCGGTCTCGCTGACGAGCTGGAGAATGATCGTCTGCCCGGAGCCACCCGATGCGATCGATACGATCGAGGTTTCCGTCGCCGGCAGGGGGAAGAGTGCAATCACCTCGCCCAGGTTGCGGTGGAGCTCCTGGCTCAGGGACCCGATCGCCTTGTCGATGTCGCCTTCAAGGAGGGCATCGCAGAACGCCTGAGCGTGTTCCCGCAGCGTTTGGTCGTCCATCAGGCGAACTCCACTCCAGCCGTTCGGGCGTCTTCGGCCAGTGATTCGAGTGCTTCGTCGGTCCTGGCCGAAGCCCAGACCAGGCCCATGACCCGGCTCACACCGGCATCGCGATAGCCGGCCAGGAGGTCGACCCGCTCTGCCCCGGGAGTGGCAATGTCCTCGCCGAACAT
>JBBRIV010000099.1:0-10021 GCA_038220425.1 Candidatus Limnocylindrales bacterium | reverse complement strand
ACCGACCATTCGGCGGCTGGGGGCGGCATCTGTCAACAACTCAGCGCCCGAACTGGCTCACAGCGCCGGCCCCGTCCTGCGCCCCGCTCCGCCCCGCCCCTCGCTACGGCCCTGAGCCGCTCCCCCGGCCGAACGCCACGCCTCGCTCGCGCAGGGAGACGAAGGCGTCGTGGCCGATGACCAGGTGATCGAGCAGCTCGATGTCGAGCAGGCGGCCGGCAGCGAGGGCTTCGGCGGTCAAATGCAGATCATCCGGTGAGGGCGTGGGATCGCCCGATGGGTGGTTGTGGACCAGGATGATCCCCGAGGCATTCAGCCGCACGGCATCGCGGTACAGCTCGCCGACGCGGACCAGGCTGGAGCTGACATTGCCCTGGTAGACGGTGGTCACCCGGAGAACCGCGTTCTTCGTGTTGAGCAGGACCACCCGCAGCTCCTCGCGCTCGAGCCTGCCCATCTGCAGGATCAGGCGCTCGGCCACATCGCGCGGCGCCCGGATCGTCCAGCGGCCGGTGGGCCAGTCAGCCAGGAGCCGCCGGCCCAGCTCGAAGGCGGCAGTCAGCTGGGCTGCCCGGGCGGGTCCGATTCCGGGAATCGCTGCCAGCTCGGTATCTGAGGCGCGGGCCAGGCCGGTCAGGCCATCGTGCCGGGCGAGCGCCTCCTCGGCCAGGTCGACCGCGTTCATGCCTCGAGCGCCGGTCGCCCAGACGAGCGCAATCAGCTCGGCGGCGCTCAGCCCGCCCGGCCCGCGCAGGGCGAGTCGCTCACGCGGACGCTCGGCCTCGGGCACCTCCCGAAGCGCCCGGCCTGCCCGCGGCGCACCGGCCGACTCGGCGAACACCGAAGTCACAGAATTGGTCACAGCAGGGCCTCGGGCAATCAGCGACGGCACGGTGGTGTTCCCAGCCCCGAATGACGGAGCCCGCCGATTCCTCCGCCATCCGGAGCCGGGAACAGGACGAACACTAGCCAGTCGCCCTCACCCCTCGATCATCGCCCGGTGCACGCCAGATCGGCCGCGGCTGACCTCGCCATTCAGCCCTGGACAGACAGCCCGACCAGGATCAGCGGGATCGCGTTGAACATCGCGTGGAGACCGAACGACGAGGCCAGCGAGCCGCGTCGGATGAAGATCCAGCCCAGGGCCAGGGCAACCGGCAGGCGCGTCGCGAAGGCGATGAACGCGGTCGTCGGGGTGCCGCTCAGGGTCAGGACATGGGCCACTGCAAAGAGCAGGGCAGCCCGAACGATCCCGCCGCGCACGCCCATCCCCCGAACCCATGCCGTCGTGGCGAACCCGCGATAGAAGATCTCTTCCCCGAGCGGTGCAACGAGGACACCCGAGACCAGGTTGATGACCGCCTCACCCACGGTGTGGGCCGCCGGCAGCGGCCCGGCTGGGCTCGTTCCGAGCAGGTTGATCAGGACCGTGCCAAGCAGGATCGTCAGGAACAGGACCGGCACGGCCAGGAACATCCCCTCCACAAGCTCGCCCGCAACGCGACCCAGGCCGGCCCGGTCAAGCGATCGGCCGGGCAGGCCCATCTCCCGCCAGCTCAGCGCACCGGAACCAACCACCAGCAGGGCCACCAGCAGGATCGCTCCGCCGTCGAGGATCAACAGGCTGACCAGCACCTCCAGCGACGATCCGGCCCGGATGCCCAGGGCATTGAGGGGCACGACGGCAACCAGCTCGAGCAGGAGGGTCAGGGCAACGTTGGCTCCGAACAGCAGGAACGGCGACGGGCCCCGGTAAGGGAGGCCGGAAATGGCCTGGCGCTCGATCGCCTGCGAGCCCGCAGCGGCGGCCAGGCCGGTCGTGAGGAGCAAGGTGCCAAATGCCAAAAGGAGTGCTCCGGCCACGTCCGACGGCTGGCCGAGCAGGACCACGAAGATCGTGGCGGCGCCCAGGACACTGGCCAGCCAGCCAACCAGGTACAGCCCGGGTGCCCGGCGGCCATCGAGCGAGAAGGTCCGAAAGCCCGGTCGCAGAGCCGGAGACGGGGCCGGATTCAGAGCCTCGGTCGAGGCCGGAACCGGCACCTCCGGCGGGTTCGGAACCGGCATGTCCGGCAAAGGCAACCCAGCCTCCGGGCCAGGTGGTTCGGGCGAGCCGGCCAGGTCGCCCGGCCCGGTCAACGCTCCGGCAGCGGGTCTGACCCGGTCCGTGAGGCGCGCGGGCCGGTAGCTCGGGGCGACCTGCGCGGGCGGGTCGGTGCTTCGTCTGAACCGGTCGAGACGGTCGGCGAATCCGGGACGCTGGCGGCCGAGACGGCACCTGCGGCGACTGCCGCGGCGACCGGGTACGGTGCCGGCGTGGCGCCAATGGCCGCGACAAGCGGCTCACGCCGTTCGAAGTCCTTGCCGCACCAGGCGCACAGCGACCAGTCGAGGCCAACCAGCCGGTTGCAGTTGGGACAGACCCGGTTGAGCCGGGTCCGGCAACTCGGGCAGATCAGCCACTGCTCGCCCACCCGCCGGGCACAGGTTGGACAGTGCGGGACGGCGTCCACTTCGTTGAGCAGGGCCTCCTCGGCCAGCGACCGCTCGGTCGCCTCGCCCACTTTCTCGTGCGGGCGGACCAGCCGATAGATCAGCGCAGCGAACAGGAACAGGGCCGGCGTGAATAGGATGATCAGGCTGGCCGCCACGTACGGCAGGACAGGATTGTCCGAGCGCGTCTGCATATCCCGGAACGCCCAGTAGGCCGTGGCGATCCAGATCACGACGATGTAGATGGCGATCGCCTTGAGTCCGAACTGGATGACTGGCGAATCGAAGAAGCCGCCGAGAGCGCTCCCGACTGTGCTGATCACCTGCTCCATCCGCCCGGCCCATGCCTCCTGAGACTGAGACGACCTGCCTGTGCCGTTGGGCAGTGTATCAGGGGTCCCGTGCGGGCTAGACGACCGGTGGGCTCACCGGGTGACGCCCGGACCGGACGCCGAGCACGCCGCCGATCATCAGCACGAGCGAGCCGACGAGCAGGAGGGTCACGCCCAGGCCATCGCTGTAGGGTCGGGTCTGGTAGGCCCAGTCGAGTCCGAAGAGGACGCCACCCACGGTGAGCGGGGCCAGGCCGGCCCGGATCCAGTTGGGAATGGGGTTCGGGATTCCGTTGAGCGCCAGCAGCCCAAGGGCGGCCAGGACAAGTGGCAGGTAGCCGGCATTGGCCAGGCCCCAGCGGTCGAAGTAGGCGCTCCCGGCGGCACCGATCACGCCGTCGCGCGACCAGGGCATCAGGAAGCTGACTGCTCCGATCGCCGAACCGGCGATGGCCAGCCAGCCGGGCAGCTCGGCCGGCGCCTCGACCGATACGCCCAGGCGCCTGCCGGCTTGGGCTGATCCCGAGCCATCGCTGCCGGCTGCGCCGAAACTTGGTGCGAACGCGACCGGCATGGCCGTGGCCGTCGCCCGCGTGGCATAGGTCGAAGGCGAGACCGACGGAGACGGGGTCGGCGGTTCGCTGGGCCGGCCCGGGCGAGGCCGAAGCAGCGGCGCGGTATAGGCGGCCGAGGGCGCGAGGTAGGCGCCGGGAATGAATGGTTCGGGCGAGGCCGGCTGGTCTGCGACCGGGCTGGTCCGCCACCTGGTCGGCTGGGAGTCGAGCTGACGAAGGATGGGTCCGGTCCGGCGAGGGTCGGCCTCGGCCGTCTGGACCGGCGCGGGTGGCGGGGCCAGATCGGCCAGGCCGGTGGTCGGCAACGGAGCACTGGCCTTACGCGGGGCGGGGCGCGCGTGGGCCGCGGCCTCGATCGCCGGCGAAGGCACGGGTGCAGCCGGAGGCAGCGGCACAGCCGGCGCCGAAACGGGCGCAGTGACCGGCGCGGATTTTGGCCCGCCGCTGACCGATGCGACCAGGGTCCCGCAGGCCGGACACGACAGCCGTCCGCTGGAAACGAGGGCGCCGCACGACGGGCAGGCGATCGGCTTCCTGGGCAATTCAGTACCTCTGTGATGGTGGCCGGCTTCGTCCGGCGCCCCGGGCGTTACAGGGTGCCACGCTCCGCGGCCAGTCCACCACTCCCCCGATGGTCCTCCCCCACCACCAGCGTCCAGGTCAGCCCACGCCACATGGCCAGCGCCCCGGCCGCCCCCAGGCCCAGCACCCAGCAGCTCACGAAGAGGAGCGTCGCGCCGGCCATCGCCAGCACGCCAGCGGGCCCGGTGCCGCCGAGCAGGGCGTCCCGGACGAAGCCAAACGACCACGAGACCAGGCCGACCGCCAGGCCCAGGACGACGACCGCGCCGATCAGCGAGACGACCAGGACCACTACCACCGGCACGATCCGGCGGATGAGCAAGGCCAGCCCGCCGGCGAGGGCGCCCACTGGGCCGCTGCCGCGGACCACGGCCAGCCGGCTGGCGAGGCCGCCCCAGGTCTCGCCGAACAGCCAGGCCACCAGGATCGCGGCCACCACCTCGGGCGCCCGGGCGGCAACCCGGATCGCGATCGGGCTGACCAGGTCGGTCGGCAAAGTCAGCTCCAGGTAGGTGATCTGGCCCAGACGCTGGATGCCGATCCCGAACACGATCGCCACGGGCAGCAGGCTGACCAGGCGGATCACCACCAGCCGCGCCAGGATCCCGCGAACTGGCTGGTGGGCGCGGACCTGGCGGTGCGGGCCTCGCGGGTCCGGGTCCTGCCGGTCGCGGCCGTGCCCGACCAGGGCAACGTCGGCCGCGGCACCAACCAGGGTTCCGCCAACCAGGGCGACGATGAACAGGCCCACGAACAGGGCAATCCGGACGACCAGGCCCGTGGTTGGGCCATCGGGCGTGATCGAGGCTGGGCCGATGAACGTGGCCAGCCCGACCAGGCTGGGCGGCAGGAGGATCGGCAACAGGAACAGGAGGATCCCGCCCCGGGCCAGGAACCCGGCCAGGGCAACCGCCCACAGACCCGGGCTGGCCAGCGCCACGCGGGCCGCGATCCCTGGCGACCGCCAGCCGCCCATCCGAGCTACGGGTTGGTGCTCGGACTGGCCGACGGAGCCACCAGCAGGTTCAGCTGGCGCAGGGCATCCTGGACCTTGGCGATCTCGACGCCGTAGGTGGCGAAGTCACCGTTGCGGAGGGCGGCCTGGGCCAGCTCGAAGTGCTGGTTGGCGAAGGCCACGAGCTCGGTCACCGTACCCGCTGCCGGACTCGATCCAGGGCTGGCGGTGGGTCCCACGCTGGGGCCAGGCGTGGGGTTGGCGCCGGGCGCCGGCGAACTGCCCGGGCCATTGGTCAGGAGCAGGTTCAGGGCGCCGGCCAGGTTCGTGTCCCAGACCACCCGGGTGGGCGTCGCCACGATGATTCGCTCAAATGCCGGGAACGCGCTGTTGGCCGACTGGAGGTACACCGGCTGAAGGTAGATCAGCGAGTTCTGGACGGGGACCACGATCAGGTTGCCCTTGATGACGTGGCTGCCGGCCTGGTCCCACAGGGTCACCTGGGCGCTGATCGTGGGATCGGCGTCGATCTTGGCGGCGATCTGGTTGGGACCCAGCACAGACGTGTCCTGGGGGAACTTGTAGACCCGGACCTGGCCGTAGTTGGCGGTGTCGTTGCGGGCAGCGATCCAGGCGATCATGTTCGGCCGGCTGGCCGGGACCATCGGCTGGAGGAGCAGGAATTCGCTCGACGACTCGTCGGGCAGGCGCATCTCGACGTAGTAGGCCACGTTGGGCAGGTTCTGCGTCCCACCCGGATTGGGCGGCACCGTCCACAGATCCTCGCTGTTGTAGAAGGCCGACGGGTCCGTCACGTGGTAGCGGGCGTACGTCCGGGTCTGGACGTCGAAGAGGTCCTCGGGCACCCGCAGGTGGACCTTCAGGTCGGCCGGCATCGCGCTGAGGGCGGTGAACATCTGGGGGAAGACGTTCTCGTAGGTCCGGATGATCGGGTCATTCGGGTCGCTGACGTAGAACGTCATCTGGCCGGTGTAGGCATCGACGACCACCTTGACGCTGTTCCGGATGTAGTTGAAGTCCAGGCCGCCCAGGCCCGACGTGGCGGCCAGCTGGTTGGTGTTGAAGGGCTGGGCGTTCGGGAACCGATCACTGGTGGTGTATGCGTCCTGGACGTAGTCGAGTCCACCCGAGCTGTTGATCACGAGATACGGGTCGTTGTCGAAGCTCAGGAACGGGGCGACCTCCGAGATCCGGTCGGAGATGGTCCGGTGGATGAGGAGCTGACTCTGGTTGGTGATCTGGTCGCTGATCAGGATGTTGAGGTCCTTGTACTCGAGCGCCCAGACCAGCCGCGAGAAGATCGTGTCGAGCTTGATCCCGGTCGTGCCGGTCCAGCTGGTCGACGCGTTCGAGTTGACCGCGCCCGAGGAATCGGTGCCAACCGGGTAGTCGAACTCGGCCTGCCGGGCGTTGGTGATGATCCAGTCGCTGGGCCGCTCGCCGAAGTAGATCCGGGGCTGGCTGATCGTGGGTGCGCCGCTGCTAGAGACCGGCGGCAGGCCCTGGATGAACAGGTCCGGCTGGCCTTCGGCCGTTGCTGCATTGACCGGGACCATGGCCACGCCGATCCCGTGGGTGAAGGTGATCCGCTGGTTGACCCACGAGTTCGCCAGCGGATTCTTCTCGGGAGCGAGCTCCCGGCCGGCCAGCATCACCTGGCGGGCGCTGTTGTTGATCTGGTAGCGGTCGGTATCGACGTTGGTGAAGTCGTAGTACTGGCGGACGGTCTGAAGCTGGTCGAGCGAGTCGCGCAGGGGCGCCGCGTCCCACAGGCGGGCGTTCTGGAACGTGCCCTGTTCGTTGGTGACGGCGGCCTGGGTCAGTGGATCCTGGCCCGAGTAGTCGCTCACGTTCCAGCTGGTCAGGCCGTAGGCGATCCGGGTCATCGCGATGTTGTTCTGGATGTACGTGGTTTCCTTGCCCAGCTGGTCGGGCTCCACCGACAGGCGCTGGATCGCGGCCGGGTAGACCTGGCCCAGGATCAGCGAGGCGCTCAGCCAGAAGATGACCACGGCACCCAGCGGCCAGAGCATCTTGGTGAACGCTCCACCTACCAGGAGCGCCCCGGCCAGGCCGGCCACCAGGGTCAGTACGTCATAGGCGAAGAACCGGGCGTTCTGGTCGGTGAAGCTGACCCCGGCGGCGATCCCGTTGGTGCTGTACACGAGCTCCAGCTTGTCGAGCTGGTAGCCCACCGCGATCGAGGCGAGGTACAGCCCGGCCAGGACCGCCAGGTGGACCCGCATCTGGGTGGTGAACTCGATCCCGCCGTTGAGGCCACCGATCAGGTAGCGCCCGGCGCTGACGGCCAGGCCGGCCAGGAGCAGGCCGTTGATGGCCGACTGGATCCAGCGCAGGAAGGGCAGCTCAAAGAGGTAATAGCTGACGTCCCGGTGGAAGATTGGATCGACGACCGGGGATACCCCAACCGGGCTGTACGGAACCTGGTTACGCCACAGCAGGATCGTTTCCCAGTGGCTGGCCGCGGAACCGGCCACACCCAGGGCGATCAGGACAACCAGGCCGATCAGGCTCCAGCGCGCGATCGGGGCAAAGTCGGGCAGGTCCTCGGCGCTGAGCACGATTCCCTGGCTCGGGCGCTGAGTGGGTCGCTCGCCCATCCGATTCCCGGCTGGACGGCTGGGCGGGCGGCCTTCCCAGGGCCGGCCGGGGCGGGCGCCACCTGGAGCGTCTTCGCCGACAATTCGCTCAAACCAGCCGGCAAACGGGCTGGCCCGCTCGGGATCGGGCGGCGGCAGGAGTCGACCGGCCAGCCACACGTTGAATAGCAGGAAGACGACCGCGGCGATCCCGCCGACAGCGAACAGGCCGACCTGGGTGGTGACCCGGGTCCAGAAGACGCTTTCAAAGCCGACGCTCCGGAACCAGATCGCGTCGGTAAGGAAGTTGACCCCAACGCCCAGCAGGATGACCACGAGGAGCACCGCCAGGGCCACGAAGCCAACCCCGAACCGGCGCAACCGGCCACCCGATCCGGAGCCGTCGTTGGGCCCGCCCACGACGATCCGGGGCCGAGGCGGACGGCCCCCACCAGCGCGTCCAGCTGCGGGCCGATTGGCGCCTCGGTCGCGCGGACCGATCGGCTCGGGCTCGTCATCGTCGGAATCGGAGGCCTCGGGCTCGTTCGCCTCTTGAGCGTCGTGCGACTCGTCGGGCTCGGAGCCGGGCTCCACAGTCACGGGCTCATCCGCGGGGGCGTCCGAATCGGCATCCCCGGAGCTCGTCGAGGGGTCGGACGGCGTACCGCCGTCGGGCGCGGACCCTTTGGGATTCGCGACGGCCGCCTCGGCCTGACGGCGGCGGAGCTCATCAAGGAACTCGTCGAAGAGGTCGCGCACTGTCCGCCGAGTCTACTCCGAGCGGTCAGAACGGGCCGGGAGCCAGTTTCAGGAGCGCCCGAGGCCCTCGACGCTCTTCCGAAACCCGCCCAGGACGGCTTCGGCGAGCTCGTTTGGACGCATCCCCAGGGCTCGGGCCGGCTCCCATTTGAAGCCTGCCCGAATCGCGAGGGGCGACAGCCACGGCGTCCGATCATCGCCGGCAGGCGCCAGCGGGGCGAGCCGGACGCACAGCCGGCCGTCCTCTTCCAGGATCAGGCCCGACAGGGCGCCCGACAGCGCCGGTCCCAATCGAACGACAGGCGGATCAGGCGGTGGCCCGGCGATTGGTGCGGCATCCCGGAAGGACAGGACGCCATCGTCATCGGCGACCCACAGGAGGGTCAGCCACCAGCCATCGTCGAGGGTCGACGGGCGGGACATGCCGGCGCGGGCGATCCGGTCACCGAGCCGAACTGGTTGCTCGCGCAGGAACGAAGGCCCGGGCGGAGGGAGACGGAAAGGCACGGGTCCCGGCACGGGTCCCGGGTCAGGTCCCGGGCTGGTCGGGTTCGGTCGCCGGCGCGGGAGCTGGATCCGGCGCGGGAGCGGGATCGGCAGGAAGGTCGGCGGCAAGGTCGTCAGGCAGGGTGATCCCGTCCGCGGCCAGCTCGAGCCGGAGCATCTCGCGTCGAACGGCCAGCGAGGGCGGCTCGACGGCACTGGCCGAGGCGCCCGAAAGGTCCGGCTGGTCATCGCTTTCGCCCGAGATCCACGACAGGATCTTGTTGCGGCGAGGCGCCCCAGCCTTCCAGGCGAGTGCCTTGACGTCGAGCGTGGTCACGCCCGGAACCTCGCCGTCGGTTGTCGCCGAGTTGAGCTGGGCACCGCAGGCCGGGCAAACCGCCAGGTCGGCCGCGGGCAGGGCCGCCGAGCACCACGGGCAGTGAGGCCCGGCGGGCGGGCTCGAGGCATCGGGCCAGGCGCCGGCGGCAACGGTCTCGACCGGGCTGGCCACCGTCTCGGCCGGGCTGGTCGTGGGCTCGATCGGCGCCGGGGGGTCGCTCGGCGCAGCAGAGGTCGCGTCGGCGACAGGCGGCTTGACCCGGGGAGTCCGTTTGACCATGGCCGAAACTCTAACGCCTCGCCGTCGGCATCGAACCACCCGTTGGTACGGTCATTCCCATTCGATCGTGGCCGGCGGCTTGGAGCTGATGTCGTAGACCACCCGGTTGACGCCGGCGACCTCGTTGACGATTCGCGAGCTGATCTTGCCGAGCACGTCGTAGGGCAGCTTGGCCCAATCGGCGGTCATCCCGTCGTCCGACGTGACCGCCCGAATCGCGACCACGTTGGCGTACGTCCGGCCGTCGCCCATCACGCCCACGCTCCGAACCGGGGTCAGAATGGCGAACGACTGCCAGACGCTCCGGTACAGCCCGGCCGCCTTGATCTCGTCGATCACGATCCAGTCCGCCTCGCGCAGCGTCTCGAGTCGCTCGGCGGTCACCTCGCCGATGATCCGGATGGCCAGCCCGGGACCCGGGAACGGCTGGCGCTGGACCATCGCCTCGGGCAGGCCCATCTCGATTCCCACCGCCCGGACCTCATCCTTGAACAGGTAGCGCAACGGCTCGATGAGCTTGAACCGGAGATCCGCGGGCAGCCCGCCGACGTTGTGGTGGGTCTTGATCTTCTGGGCTGCCTTGGTCTCGGAGGTGGCGC
>JBBRIV010000098.1:0-10066 GCA_038220425.1 Candidatus Limnocylindrales bacterium | reverse complement strand
ACCCGGGTCGCGATCCTGGCCGGCATCGCCCTGGCGATGCTCCTGTTCGCCGGCCTGCTCCTGCCCGTTGGCCTGACCCTGTTCGTGGGCGAGTGGCTGTTCGGCTCGATCGGCTGGGGACTCCTGCTGGGCAGCGAGCTGGCCATCGGAAGCGCGGTCATCCTCGTGTTCGCTGCCCTGTACGTTCCCGGCCGGCGAATCGCCGGTCGGCTGCTGGTCGCCCTGCTGTTCGGTATCGTCGTGGCCGTCCTGCTGGCTCTCGACCTGCCCCACCAGGCGTTCACCTCGCTGGGCGCCTCGGGCCTGCCGTCGGTGGATCCGGCTCCCCGGCCGCTCGTGGTCGGGCTGGCGGTCGGCGCCGTGGTTGGCCTGATCCTGGGGATCCTG
Source organism: Candidatus Limnocylindrales bacterium (assembly GCA_038220425.1). Lineage (GTDB taxonomy): Bacteria > Chloroflexota > Limnocylindria > Limnocylindrales > CSP1-4 > Palsa-1033. Next base: position 9,679 of record JBBRIV010000098.1, on the reverse strand, counting down.
CTGGGCATCATCAAACGCCTGGGCAGCGCGACGATCGGGGTGGGCATCGCCCTGGCGATCCTGGGCCTGTTCGTTGGCACGCTGCTGGCCATCGACTTCAGCCTGCACGTGGCCGTGGCCATCGGCCTGGCCCTGGCCCTGGCCCTGTGGCCGATCCTGGTTGCCCTGGATACCTATCGGCGGGGGATTGACCTGGCCGCCATCAAGAACCGGTTCTACCCTCGACTGACCGTCGAGACGACGAAGGAGACGATCGAGTGGGTACGGAAGCAGACGCGGCTCGGGCCGAAGTCCTAGCGGCCCGCGAGGCGTTCTCCGGCGAGCTTGCCCGCCTGGAGGCAGCCGGTCGCGCGGCCGTCGACATCAAGGCCAAGGTCAAGCGCAGCCCGGCCAAGGCCGCGGGCCTTGTCGCAGGGGCCGGTTTCCTGGCCGTGGGCGGGCCGCTCAAGGTTGCCCGCGGGTTCGGTCGCGCCCTGCGCGGGAAGCGCGAGCCGCTGCCGCCGTCGCTGTTGCCCAAGGAGGTCGACAAGGCCCTGCGGGGGATGGGTGACGACGGCGCCAAGGTGCGCGGCACCCTCGAGCGCGAGTTCGCCAGCTATCTCGGGAAGCGCAAGCCCGACGAGGACAAGGGCCTGCTCGGGGGCATTGCCGGCGCCGTCACCAGCGGGCTGGTCGTGCCGGCCAGCCGCAACCTGGCCAAGCGGATGGCCGCGCAGCTGGCCAACGTCGACGAGGCCGACTTCCGGAATGCCCTGGACGGGGTCCGGGCCCGGACGAGCGAGAAGGCCCCGCCGCCGGTCGAGCCCAGGCTGCCCGTGGCTCCGGCCGCGCCCAAGGTCCCGGATCCCAAGGTCGCTGGTCCCAAGGGGCCGACCGTCCGCTAGACTCGCCCGGGGCGAGTGGCGAAATGGCAGACGCGCCGGCCTTAGGAGCCGGTGCCGCGTGAGCGGCGTCAGAGTTCGAGTCTCTGCTCGCCCACCATCCCGGCGTCACCGGGAGCGGCCCCCTATACTCCGCGACGATGAACGTAACTGCCACACCCTCCCCGAATTCGACCATCCTGCTCGAGATCGAGCTGCCCGCCGAGCGCCTCGAGCGCTCGATGGACGAGGCCACCCGGCGCCTCGCCCGGCGCACGAAGGTCGCCGGCTTCCGCCCAGGCAAGGCGCCCCGGTTCATGCTCGAGCGGGTCCTGGGCCCGGCCGCCGTCCTCGACGAGGCCGTCGAAATCCTGATCCAGGCGGCCTACCGCGATGCGCTGGTCGAGCAGGGGATCGTGCCCCTGACCGAGGCCAGCGTCGAGGTGGTCCAGGCCGTCGAGGGCCAGCCGGTCATCTTCAAGGCCACCGTCCAGGTCCCCCCCGAAGTGACGTTGGGCGACTACGCCCGCTTCAACTTCAGCCCCGAGATCGAGACGACCGATGAGCCCAAGATCGAGCAGGTGATCACCGAGCTGCGCGACCAGAACGCGGCCCTTCGGGCGGTCGAGGATCGGCCGGCCCAGAACGGCGACTATGCCGTGATCGGCTTCGTGGGCAGCCGCGACGGCAAGCCGTTCGACGGCGGATCGTCGGACCGGATGCCGATCGTGCTGGGTGAAGAGCGCCTGATCCCGGGCTTCGAGGCCCATCTCGTCGGTGCCTCGGTCGGCGACCATCTCGAGTTCGACCTGACCTTTCCCGATGACTACGGCGAGACCAGCCTGGCCGGCCAGACCGTCCATTTCGCGGTTGACATCAAGGAGCTCCGCGAGAAGGTCCAGCCGCCCCTCGACGACGACTTCGCCACCCAGATGGGCGAGTTCAAGGACCTCGGCGAGCTGCGCCTGGCCATCCGCGAACGCCTCGAGCGGAGTGCCCTGGACCGGGCCCGCCACGCCTTCAGCGACCGGATCATCCAGTACGCCGTGGCCAACAGCAGCCTGGCCGTGCCGCCCATCCTGATTGACCAGGAAGTGGAGGTCATGCATGACGAGTTCCGGGCGACGATCGCCCGACAGGGAATCGGCGAGGCGGCCTACCTGAAGGCCACCGAGCAGACCGAGGCAGACCTGCATACCGAGTTCCGGCCACGAGCCGAGGAGCGGGTGAAGACCCTGCTGGTGCTGTCCAAGCTCGCCGACGCCGAGGGCGTGACTGTCGACGACGCCGCGGTCGCTGCTGAGGTCGCGGCGGCGCGCCTGCGCTACGCCGGCGATCCACGCACGATCAGCTACTTCGAATCGGAGCGCGGCCGCAACTTCATTCGCAGTACCCTGCGACGGACCAGGACCGTTGAGGGACTGGTTGACGCCTGGCTGGCCGCTCATCCTGAGCATCCGGCTCTGCCCCATCTCGAAGACGACGGCAATCCGGCGATCGAAGCCGGATCGGCCAGCTCGAATGCCGCAATCGGGGCGACTGACCCCGCGACCACCCTGGAGCTGGCCGAGACGGCCGGCAACCCAGCCTGACCCACAGCCCGCCAGATTTGCCCCAGGACTCCAGGAGAACCCGAATGCTCGTACCGATGGTCATCGAATCGTCGAGCCGCGGAGAGCGCGCTTACGACATCTACTCGCGCCTGCTCAAGGAACGGATCATCTTCCTGGGCGACCAGATCGATGACCACATGGCCAACCTGGTCATCGCCCAGCTGCTCTTCCTCGAGTCGGAGGATCCTGAGCGCGACATCAGCCTGTACATCAACTCACCGGGCGGGGTCGTGACCTCGGGCCTGGCCATCTACGACACGATGCAGTTCCTGCGGGCGCCGGTCAGCACGCTGTGCATCGGGATGGCCGCGAGCATGGCGGCCGTCCTGCTGGCCGCCGGGGCCAAGGGCAAGCGCTATGCCCTGCCCAACAGCCGGATCATGATTCACCAGGGTTCGGGCGGCTTCCGGGGCAACGCCCCCGACGCGATGATCCAGATGCGCGAGTGGGAGCGCCTGGTCGTCGTCAACAACGAGATCCTGGCTCGCCACACCGGGCAGCCCCTCGACAAGATCGTCAAGGACACCGACCGCGACCTGTTCATGTCGGGTGCCGAGGCACGCGACTATGGCATCATCGACGAGGTGTACAGCGCAACCGGTGATTCCCTGATCGCCCACGCTCATGACGCAGGCGCTGCCGGCGGCGAGATTCAGGCCGCGGACGAGGCTCCTCCGGTCGACGAGGCCCCAGCACCAAAGAAGGTCAAGGACTGAACGTGCTCGGACAACGGGCCGGGGGAGCCGGATGACCACGACGACGACGTCCAAGGGACCCAAGGTCCCCTACCGGTGCAGCTTCTGCGGCAAGAGCCAGGAACAGGTCCGCAAGTTGATCGCCGGCCAGGGCGTCTATATCTGCGACGAGTGCATCAACCTCTGCCAGGAAATCATCGAAGAGGAGATGCTCGAGGCGCCCAAGACCCGGCCCCAGGCAGCCAAGCTGCCCAATCCGCGCCAGATCAAGGCGGCCCTTGACCAGTATGTGATCAGCCAGGAGCGACCCAAGAAGGTCCTGTCGGTCGCGATCTACAACCACTACAAGCGGATCAACGCCGGCCACACCGTCGACGAGGTCGAGCTCCAGAAGTCGAATGTGCTCCTGGTGGGACCCACCGGTTCGGGCAAGACGCTGATGGCCCAGACCCTCGCCCGGGTCCTGGACGTGCCCTTCTGCATCGCCGACGCCACCAGCCTGACCGAGGCGGGCTACGTCGGCGAGGATGTCGAGAACATCCTGCTGCGCCTGATCCAGGCGGCCGACTTCGATGTCGCCCGGGCCCAGCGCGGGATCATCTACATCGATGAGATCGACAAGATCGCGCGCAAGGCCGACAACCCCTCGATCACCCGCGACGTGTCCGGTGAGGGCGTCCAGCAGGCGCTCCTGAAGATCCTCGAGGGGACCGTCGCCAACGTGCCGCCCCAGGGCGGGCGCAAGCATCCCCACCAGGATTTCATCCAGATCGACACGACCAACGTCCTGTTCGTGTGCGGCGGCGCCTTCGACGGCCTGGAGAAGATCGTCGAGGAGCGGATCGGGCGCAAGTCGATCGGCTTCGGCGCGGATGCCCAGATCAGCCGGAATGAGCGGGGCAAGATCCTCGATCACCTGATGCCCGAGGACCTCCTCAAGTTTGGCCTGATCCCCGAGTTCGTCGGGCGGCTGCCGGTGGTCGTGACCCTCTCGGCGTTGACCGCCGAGGACCTGGTCCGGGTCCTGACCGAGCCGAAGAATGCGATCGCCCGCCAGTTCCAGCGCTTCCTGTCCCTGGACAAGGTGGACCTGGCCTTCACCGATGGGGCTCTGCGTGCCGCCGCCGAAGTTGCCCTCGATCGCAAGACGGGTGCTCGAGCCCTGCGCTCGATCGTCGAGGAGGCCCTCCTCGAGGTGATGTACGACATCCCGGAGCGGACCGACATTCGCAAATGCATCATCACCGAGGAGACGATCCGGCACGGGCGATTGCCCCTGCTGCTGACCAAGGTGGAGCTGGACAAGGGCGTCGACGAGACGAACTACGAGGAGTGGCTCGCCGAGCGGGGCGAGAGCGCCTGAACCCCGAACCAGCCCGGTCCGTCGCCATCGTGGGCGGCGGGTTCAGCGGAACGATGGTCGCCGTCCACCTCCTGCGTGACGCGCCCGCTCCCCTCGAGATCAGCCTGATCGAACGGCGCCCGGTCCTGGGCGAGGGCCTGGCCTACTCGACCAGCCTGGGTACCCACGTCCTGAACGTGCCGGCCCACAAGATGGGTGCCTTCGCCGGCGACATCGAGGATTTCCAGCGCTGGCTGCGCGCCCTCGAGCCGGAGTTCGGGGAATTCGCCCCGCATGGATTCGTGCCCCGGATCTGGTACGGAACCTACCTGCGGTCCATCCTGGCCGAGGCCGAACGGGCTGCCCCCGAGGGCGTCCACCTGGCCCGGATCGTCGATACGGCCGAGTCGGTCGAGGTCGGCGGGTCGGGGCTGACTGTGGGTCTTGCCTCAGGTGACGAGGTCAAGGCCGACAGGCTGGTCCTGGCCTTTGGCAACCTGCCCGCCGGCGATCCGCCGCTCCAGGCCGGGGCGCTGGCCGACCAACCGGCCTACGTCTCGGACCCCTGGGACACCGAAGCGGTCCGGGCCATCCCGGCCGATGCCGACGTGCTCCTGATCGGGACCGGCCTGACGATGGTCGACTGGGCGTTCTCTCTCGGACGGCAGGGGCATCGGGGCACGATCCACGCCGTGTCCCGGCGCGGACTCGTGCCCCGAGCTCACGGCCCGGCACCAACATTCGAGCTGGACCCGGCGGTCCTGGCGGCGGGGTCGACGGCACGTGGGCTGAGTCGCGCGATCCGGGCCGAGGTGGCCCGGGCAATCGCGGCCGGGGCCGACTGGCGCTCGGTGGTCGACGCGCTGCGGCCGCACACCCAGTCCCTGTGGGCCGGCCTGCCGATCGTTGAGCGGCGCCGCTTCCTGCGCCATCTCCGGCCCTACTGGGACGTGCACCGCCATCGTGCCGCGCCGCACGTGGCGGGGCTGATCCAGGAGATGCAGCGTGACGGTCGACTGGTGGTCCACGCCGGCCGGCTAGGTTCGGTCGAGGAGCGCCCCGGGCGCGCCGGTGGGCCCGCCCCGAGCGCGGCGGTCACCATCCGGCTGCGCGGAACCGACGCCGAGCTGGTCCTGGACGTCGAACGGATCGTCAACGCGATCGGTCCCGGCGGCGACATTCGGAGCAGTGGCGAGGCCTTGATCGACGGCTTGCTGAGCGCCGGGATCGCCAGCGCCGACCCATTCGGCCTGGGCCTGCGCACGACGGCCGACGGCGCGATCCTGGCCGCCGACGGCACGGCATCCAGTCAGATCTTCAGCCTGGGCTCGGCCCGCCGGGGCGACCTGTGGGAATCAACTGCCGTCCCGGAGTTGCGCGTCCAGGCGGCAAGACTGGCAGGACTGCTGGCTGCGCTGATGATCGCGGACAATGACCGCGATGACTGAGCCAGGACTGCCCAGGACGTATGACCCGGGTCTCGTGGAGACCGGGATCTATGAGCGCTGGCTGGCCGCCGACGTATTTGCCCCTGACGGTGCCGGCAGCCGGGCCCGCCCGGGCGCCAAGCCGTTCGTGGTCATTCAGCCGCCGCCCAACGTGACCGGTGCGCTGCACGTAGGGCATGCCTTCACGTTCGACCTCGAGGACGTGATGGTCCGCCACGCCCGGATGACCGGCCGCCCGACGCTGTGGCTGCCCGGCCTCGATCACGCCTCGATCGCCGCCCAGGTCGTCCTCGACCGGATCCTTGACGGGGAGGGGGAGTCGCGGACGTCCCTCGGCCGGGAGCGCTACCTCGAACGGATGCGGGCATTCGTCGCGACGACCCGCGAGACGATCATCCGGCAGGAACGGCGCCTGGGCTCATCGCTGGAGTGGGGCCGCCTGCGGTTCACCGTCGACGAGACCAGCTCCCGGGCCGTCCGGACGGCCTTCGCCCGGCTCTACCAGGACGGCCTGGCCTACCGCTCAGAGGCGCTGGCCAACTGGTGTTCGGGCTGCCAGACGACCGTCAGTGACCTGGAGGTCGTACCGACGCCCGAGAGCGGCACGCTCTGGACGATCCGCTACCACGTAGTCGACGCAGACGGCTCGGTCGTGCCCGGCCGCTGGATCGACATTGCCACGACCCGCCCCGAGACGCTCCTGGGCGACAGCGCCATTGCAATTCACCCCGACGACCCGCGCCATCGGGACCTGCTGGGCGACCATGTCCTGGTGCCCTTCGTGGACCGGGTGGTCCCGGTCATCGCCGACTCCGTCGTGCGGCCCGAGTTCGGGACCGGGGCGGTCAAGATCACGCCGGCCCACGACGCCGACGACTACGCCACCGGCAAGCGTCATGACCTGCCCATGATCAACGTCTTCGACGATGCGGGCCGGATCAACGAGAACGGGGCAGCCTACGCCGGACTCAGCCTGGCCGAGGCGCGCCGCCGGATCCTGGCCGACCTCGACGCCCGGGGTGACCTGCTGGCCGCGGTGCCCCACGAGATGATCATCGGCCGCTGCCAGCGCAGCAACGACATCATCGAGCCGCGTCTCAAGACCCAGTGGTTCATCCGGACGAAGCCCCTCGCGGAGGAGGCCCTCCAGGCAACACGGAGCGGTGTCACCGGGATCCTGCCTGAGCGCTTCATCAAGGTCTGGGAGCACTGGCTGACCGAGATTCGCGACTGGAACGTCAGCCGCCAGTTGTGGTGGGGCCATCGGATCCCGGCCTGGTATTGCCCGGACGGCCATGTCACCGTCACCGACGATCCGGCCGGGCCGACCGCCTGCGAGGTATGCGGCCGGCCCATCGCCGAGCTGCACCAGGACAACGACATCTTCGATACCTGGTTCTCGTCGGGCCTGTGGCCGTTCTCAACGCTGGGCTGGCCCGATGACACCGCCGACCTGCGCACCTATTACCCGGGGTCCGTCCTCGAGACCGGCTACGACATCATCTTCTTCTGGGTCGCCCGGATGATGATGCTGGGCATCCACTTCATGGGCCGGCCACCGTTCGAGATGGTCTACCTCCACGGGATGGTCCGCGACGGGACCGGACAGAAGATGTCCAAGACCAAGGGCAACGTGGTTGACCCCCTCGAGGCCATCGACGACATCGGCGCCGACGCCCTGCGCCTGGCCCTGATCAACGGGACGTCGCCGGGCAACGACCAGCGGCTGTCCCAGGACAAGCTCGACTCCGCCCGGAACTTTGCCAACAAGCTCTGGAATGCCGCCCGGTTCGTCCTGGGTACCCGGCCCGCGACGATCCCGGCCGACGCGCTCCGCCAGGCGCCCAACCCGGCCGACCTGGGACCGGCCGAGCGCTGGATCCGGAGCCGGACGGCGGCAACGGCCGTGGCGGTTGATCGGGCCATGGCCGACTTTGCCTTCGGCGAAGCGACCCGGGTGCTGTATGAGGCGGTCTGGAGCGAGCTGTGCGACTGGGGCCTGGAGCTGGCCAAGGTGCGCCTGGCCGATGACAGCCTGCCCGGCGCGGTCCGCGAGGCGACCTGGTGGACGCTGGTCGAGGCCATCGACGTCAACCTGCGTCTGCTTCATCCGTTCATGCCCTTCCTGACCGAGGCCATCTGGACGGCAACCCCTCACACGCCGGACGACCCGGAGCTGCTGATCGTGGCCGATTGGCCCGGTCCCGAGGTGGCTGCCCGCCGAGACGAGGCCGCCGAGGTCGATGTCGACGTGGTCATCGAGCTGATCCGGGGAGTTCGCAATGCCCGCTCAGAGGCTCGCCTTGAGCCGGCCACCTGGCTACCGGTGGACCTGCTCGGGGACGCTCCGGTGGCGCTCGCCGTGGAGGCCCTTCGCCCGGCCGTCGAGCGCCTCGCCCGGGCACGACCGCTGGCCATCCATCCAACCCGCGCGGCCTACCTTGCGGCGACCGCCGCCGGTGGCCTGTCGGTGATCGGCAACGGGGTCGAGGCCGTCGTCGGCCGGGCGGCCGGCGGATCGGGTGTCGACGATGCCCACGCTGCCGCGCTTGATCGGGAGCGGCTCAACCGTGAGCTGGCCAGCGCGCGGACCCTCCTCGAGGCGGCGCGTAGCCGCCTGGCCAACGAGTCGTTCATGAGCAAGGCGCCACCCGCGGTGGTCGAGGGCGCCCGCAGCCGCGAGCTGGAGCTGGCCGAGCAGGTCCGCCGGCTCGAGGATCGATTGGGCTCCTGAGCCTGCCGCCCGGGTTATCATCGGTTCGAGGCCGCATCACGGGGAGTACTACGTGTCACAGTTCCTGAGGCGAAAGAACCCTGGCCCCAAGCCGGCCAGCGACGCCGCGCCGTCGACCGCCCTGCCCGAGGACATCACGGCCCAGGAGTACCAGCTGAAGCTGTACTACGCGGGCAAGAGCAGTGCCGGGGTCCGGTTCAAGGCGGGCCCCCGCACGATTGACGAGATTCCCACGATGCTGGCCGGGATCGCGATCAGTGACGTCGAGCTGGTCGAGCCGCTGCCGATCGAGTACAGCCAGGCCACACCATCGATCGTCCATCCCTCGGAAGCGATGCAGTGGCTCAACGCCCACCATGCCAACTCACCGATCACCCGGCATGCCCTGGTCGTGCTCGAATCGATCGACGCCGTGGACCTGGCCTTCGACACGTTTGCCTGCGGCCTGCTGGCTGGTGAAACCGACACTTCAGGCTATCCCGAGTACAGCGCCATCGTGGGCGGCGTGGCCTCCCATTGGGACGAGTCCAACGGCGACCTCGTCCTGCGGGCGGTGGTCGGCTGGGGCGGCCGGGGAGTGCGCGGCGACACCGACCGGTCGGGAGCCCGGATCCTGGGCACGCTCCTGACCAACATCCTGGCCAACCAGTATTCGATGGGCCTGACCTCGCTCGAACGGCCCGTCCCGGCGGCCGGCCGGGGTGGCCTGGTGTGTGCCCATTGCGGCTTTGCCTCGGCTCACGAGCGGGCCTTCTACTGCCCCAAGTGCGGCATGCGGCTGCTGCGCGGCTAAGCCGGACCTGATGCCCACCTACGACTACGTCTGCTCGAACTGCGGCAAGACGACGGAGATCGTCCATTCGATCTCCGGGAGTGGGCCAACTGCCTGCCCGGCCTGTGGCGCGCAGGGGACGCTGACCAAGGTGTTCAACCCGCCGACGACATGCCCGCTGTGCGGGAAGGGCCCGATCAAGAAGGCCATCACCG
>JBBRIV010000097.1:0-10089 GCA_038220425.1 Candidatus Limnocylindrales bacterium | reverse complement strand
GGACCAGGCCGGAGCTTGGCCCGGTGGTATCTGGCCCAAGGGTGCGGCTCGCTCGCGTCCGTCATTGTTGACTACCCAGTTGGCAAAGGCGCTGCTTGGGGACGTTAGCTGGACCCGACTCCGCGAACGATAAAGCTCATCGTGCGTGGGATTGCGTCGCTCCCACTCAAGACGCACGATGCACGGATGACTCGTGCGCTCGGAGCGGGTCTCCCTGAAGGAGCTTCAGGTGGAGATCCCAAGACCAACTGAGACCGACAAGTAACGCTTTCGCTCGCTCGTGCCTCAGGGCCCTGGGATCGAGATCAAGCCGATGTTCGGCAACCTCGGCGCCTTCGTGCACGGCAACATGTTCATGGGCCTGTTCGGCTCCGAGATCGGCATCAAGCTGGCACGGTCGGACGGCGAGACGTTTAAGGCGACCGAAGATGCTCGCCCATTCGGTCCAGCCGAACGCCCGATGGGCGGCTATCTCACATTGCCGGTCAGTCTCACCGCTGATCCCCGGCCGATTGGATCGCCCGGTCGCTCGCCTACGTGGCCGCCCTGCCGCCGAAAGCCGCCAAGAAGTAGCCGGCAACCGGAAGCGACCCTGTCTCTGACCAACTCGGTTCAGATCGGTTCACACTTAGGGGCAACGGAGGGACGAGCTCGTCACCGGTCTGACGGTGACCGGCACTTCTGACAAGAGGGGCGAAGATGGCATCTATTCGAGAGCACCCAGTCGCAGCTCTCGTCGGAGTGATCCTGCTCCTTGTCCTCTTGTCGGCATTCGCCGTCTTCGCGGCGGGCTCTGGAACCGGTGGTGGAGTAACCCACTAGAGCCCAGCATCCGCTAGGGGCCATTGGCAATCCGGGGCCGAGAGGCCATCATCGCGGTCATGCCCCGGTTGCAGCGCAAGGTCTTCTCCAAGCCTGACCACGTCCGGCAGTTTCCCCTCGGTCGTGTCGATGTGGTCGAGCTCGACGAGACGGCGATCTCACGGTTCGTTTACGAGCCGGGATTCCGCTGGTCGGAGTCGGTCGGTCCGATCGCCGGTACGGCGAGCTGCCAGCATCGCCATCTCGGGTATGCGCTCGGAGGCGCCCTGCGGGTCGTGATGGACGATGGCACCGAGATGGAGATCCAGGCCGGTGACGTCTTCGAAATCCCGCCGGGCCATGAAGCCTGGGTCGTCGGAGATGCGAACTGGGACACGATCGAGTTCACCAGCGGCCACACCTTCGCCGTTCCTTCCGACGACCTTGACCAGCGATCGTTGGCCACGATCCTGTTCACCGACATCGTGGATTCGACAGCCACCCTGGTCCGACTCGGGGATGCCGCATGGCGACGAGTCCTGCTCGAGCACAACACGCGGGTCCGGACGGTCCTGGAGCGTTATCGGGGTCGAGAGGTCGGCACGACCGGCGACGGCTTTCTGGCCTCGTTCGATGGGGCCGCCCGGGCGGTCCGCTGCGCGGCGGAGCTGCGTGGCGCGGTCGCCGATCTTGGGATCAAGCTCCGGGCCGGCCTCCATTCGGGCGAGGTCGAGGTGGTGGGCGGCACGGTTCGGGGCGTCGCCGTCCACCTCGCGGCCCGGGTGGCCGCCCTGGCTGGCCCGGACGAGGTCTTCATCTCGCAGACCACCCGGGACCTCCTCGACGGATCGGGCCTCGTCTTCGAAGAGCGCGGTCTGCACGAGCTCAAGGGTCTGTCCGGCACCCGCCCGATTTTCGCGCTGGTGGACGTGCCGAACGGCTGACCGTCCAATCCGGGTCGAAGGAGTCGGCTCGGTTAGCTGGCTCAGGCTGATCGAGCTGGGCCAGCTCTGGTCACGATGCGCTCATGGTGTGGGTCGCCTACGCAGTCGCCTCTCGGAAGGTGAGCGTCGAGTCAGCCCATACGAGGGCAGACATGTGTCGCTCGACAGCGGAGAAGGCCGCGGGCCAAATAGTCGCGAGCTTCGAGCGCACGAACATGCCCGCCGAGGTAGCGTTCCTCAACCTGAGTCCGGGCCTTGGGCTGACCGAACCGATCGAACCACACAGGTCGGAGGGCTTGTTCTCCGTCTCTGCGAGCTCGATGGGGTTCCTGGGGATACGCTGGCTCCCGATCCCGATCCGAGCCCAGACCGAGTCGCATTGATCGTTGCGAGCTTCGTCGAGCCGGCGAAGGTGGTCGCGCTCCAGGAGCTCGGCGATGGCGAGCGCGAGTCGGCGGCTTTCCGTTCGGCGCAGATCCGGATTTGGCATCCCTCGTCTGGCGCCGACCCATCGATAGGTGGCTGGCCAATATCGGCCGCGCTGTCGCCAGAGAAGTTCCGTTCCAGCTCGCGCTCATCGGCGTTGAGGTTCTCGGCGAGGTCGACGCTAGCGGAAGACCGTCCCACGGACCGCGGCATCGTTGGCCCGGGCGATCTCGTCCTTGGGTTTGCCCTTGAGCCGCGTTCGGACGCCGTTCGCAGCGGCCCACGCGAGTGTGTCGAGCGGTGAGACGGGATCATCGAGGGTGGCCCGGACGTAGGCATCGAGACTGCCGTGGGCGTGCGCTTCGTCGAGCCAGCGGATGATCAGCTCGGTCGAGGTGAGGGCCGCCTCGACCGCAGCGAGCCGACGCTCGGCAGTCACCCGAGCGCCTCCTCGTGGTCGGATCCCTGCCGGCGGCGGGTGGCGGCTTCGAGTTTCTCGATCCGGGCCGCGAGATCGCCGATCTCCAGGAGCTTGGCACCGGTGCCCACGATCCCCGCGATCGTCCGGTTGCGACTGATCGAGTTCTCCAGGGCAAGGGTCTCGACGACGACCGTTTCGAGCAGAGCCTGGTTGTCCTCGATCGTACGCAGGCCGTTGAAGCCATAGATCGTGGCCAGGGTCCGCTTCTTGCGCCGGTGGAGGCCACCGAGGCGCTGGGCATCGGCCTGCTCGTCAGCCGTCTCGGGCGAATGCCAGAAGCAGAACAGCTGGTCGCGCATCGGGGTGGCCCGACATGCCCGGCCCTCGCTCATCTGGTAGGTGCAGGCTCGGCCTAGCATCGGCTAGCTCTGCTAGGCGCAAGGCGGGTGGTAGCCACGATCTGGCCATCGTGGGGGGCCTCCCCGCCAGCCGGACGTGCGACGATTGGTCGGTGAACCGGCCGAAGCGAGCCGCTCTGATTCGTCTTGTGGTCGCTGTCGTCGCTCTGGCACTGGCTGCGTGGACCGTCGTTACGGCGCTCTCGCCAAATCAGACGAAGGAGCAGTACGTCGCTGCGCTGCTTCTGACGCCGGTCGCTCTGTGGCTCGTCCTCGCCTGGATGAACTACCTGCGATTTCGGCGCCTCCTCGTGGCCGTGTCCCTTTGGTCCGTTGCCTACTACGGCACGCTCCTGCTCCCCAACGTCCCCCAGCGAGTCGCCACGGGCGTCCTGTTGGTCGCCTTTCTCGTCGGCCTCATCTGGCCCGAGAGTTGGGGCATGAGGGGGCGCGGGACGAAGGCGACGGACGCGCTCATTGGGCGAGCTCGTCAGTACATCTCGACGCCCGAACTTGACGCTGCCGCCGGTCGGCAACTGGCTGCCGCGCTGGACTACGGCAAGCTCCCGGTTCGGCGTGGCGAATGGGCCGCAGCAGCGATGCTCTACCGTCATGCGATCTTGGCCCGCGAGCGGGATCCGAGCCTGGCTGCGGCGTTCAGCGAGCCTTTCCACGTGGCCGGATGGGCCTACTGGGTCGAGGCGCGTCAGCTCCCCTTGGTGTTTCGAGTCAATTGGGTCGATGCCTGGGACGAGCGGCAGGCGCTACGTGGGTATATCGATGATGTCCACGCGCTCATTCCGGATCCCACGGTGCGGGCATCCCCGGCGACCCTCGAGCGGACTCGACGGGTGATCACCGAGCTTGAAGGTTTGCCCCTGCGAAATCGGTCGGCGATCGATGTGCGCGGTGCGCTGGTCAGCAAACTGACGGCCGAGGTCGCGATTGCGGCCGGTGCGGCGACCGCCCAGACGGCCGCGGATCTCCGGGCCGCGACGGCATTCGTTCAGGATCTGTTTGCCACGTTGGACCGCGTGGCCACGAGCGCCGCCGAGAGCCGAACCGGAGGGCACCGAATCCCGGTTCCTGAGTAGAGCCTCAGCCATCGCGCACCGCCATCTTGCCGGTGAACGACTCCCAGCGAGCCAGGATCACATCGGCATAGCGGGGATCGATCTCCATCGCCGGGCAGCGCCGCCCGAGTCGGTCCGCGGCGATCAATGTTGTGCCCGACCCACAGAACGGGTCATAGATCGCCTCACCGACCTTCAGGTGATTTCGGATTGGGATCTCCGAAAGCAGCGCCGGTTTCTAGGCGGGGTGACGGCCGGGATTCGCACGTTGTGGCAGGCGCGGCGGCTGACGCGTTTGGCGGGCTCCGCCTGCTCTTCGAAGATGGCTGCGGCCTGGAGATCCTCCCGGACTTCGCCTCGCCCCGAGAAGTCCGCCACGAGTACTGGCGCCTGTTCGTCCCAGGAGACGCGCCCCATTTCGTTGTTAGCGCGGGAGTCGCGGAGTGGGAGTAGCGCCGACGCGGCGCCGATGCAGGCGTTGCCAATGGTCCGAGTCGAAGGCTCGGTCGTCACGCTGTCGCCTTCGCCGACGCAGCCCGAGAACTCGTTCGGTTGATCAGCAGGAAGCCGGGCGGCGGAAGGTGAGTTAAGGAGGGGCTATCCTTCTCGCCCCGACCATGAACAGCCGTTCTATTATGCGGCGATCCAGGCGTGCGGATTCACGCTGACGATGGTTGGCGTCGGCTGCCGATCCGACCGGTCGTTTCGAGATCCGAGCGGCAGGGTCTTGACCCGACAGACCTCAAACGACCCATTTTCGGCGATCTGAGCGTGTTCGAACTGCGCCCGGGGCGACCCGAATCTCGGGGTCCGGTGTAGACGGGCACTGCTCGCAGCCACCGGTCCTATGTTCGCACCAGTAACAACAAGATCCCGATCAGCGCGGTTGGCAGGTACGCGACGAATGGGGGCATATCGCCGGCCGCGAGGAACCCGACGACGATGATCCCCCCAACGGCGGCAGCGAACCAGCCCGCGAATACGGGCAATTCGCCGCCCACGATGATTGCCAGTCCGATCGCGATCAACGAGGCACCAGCGGTCAATGTGAAGGTCGCGAACAACCCGCCACCCAAGCGGAGAAGCCCAGCGTAGGTCGGGTCGACGGCGCCGGCCGTGACGACGGCCGAAGCCGCCTGCGGCGTGATGACGAGCCGAATGACGTGCGACGTCAGCCAGGTCGAGGCGCCGAGGAGATAGCCGACGGTGGCGGCGCGGGCGACCGCGACGCCCGCCCCTCCAACGAAGTCCGGCGTGAGCCAGAGGCCCGCCGTCGTCAGGACGGTCGCAATGAGGAATAGCACGTTCGTGATCGTCCACGCCGTGGTCCGATCCGCGATCAGCCGGAGTTGCAGTTCTGGCGAGGCCCTCCAGACCGAGAACAATGACGGGTTGAGGGCCCCCACAAAGAAGCAAGACGACCCGCCGACCAGCAACAATCCCGCAAGGCGTTCCGCATCCAAAGTTCGTTGTCCCTTCAACGTCGCCGGACGAGGCCCACCTTCAGTGGACTGGACTCGGCCCGGACGCCCGGGCGCCGCCGGGTTCTCGTGCATCGCGCCACACGAGGACTCCCACGGCAAAGGCCCAAACCGTTGCCAGCAGCGACGTGGCGAAGAAGAGAGTCTCAGCCACCTGGACCTCCCCCGCATTCGCGATCTGGAGCAGGGCCGCGACAGCGGAACCGACGCCGGAGGCGACCGCCATCCAGCCGAGCCACGCGGGGAAGCGCCCGCTGATGACCAGGGCTGCGCCGAAGCAGGCGAAGGCGATCCCGAACAGGACCAGGATCCCCATGCTCCAAATCCCGAAACCGACCACCTGCACGGCATCGGCGATGCGTAGCAGCGCGGCCGTGTCCGATGCCGGCGCGGCGGCCCAGTCGAGCGCCAGCGGCTTCATCGCAAAGCCGTCCATGGAGGTGCTGACGGTGGCGAGGGCACCCCCGAGCAGGGCGGCTGCGATCCCGAGGCGGGCGAGCGGCCCGCCGGGTCCGTCGTCGAGAAATCGGGCCAGACCGACGAGACCGCCGATCACCAGCAGGATCGCCACCAGGATCGTCAGGTGGATGGCCACCCAGGCACCGTTCCCGGCGATGGTCTGGAGCTTCGAGGTCATCGACACGGCGACGTGGGGATGGAGCACGTTTCCCACGACGCCGATCAGGGCACCAGCCATGAGCAGGACCGCCGTGAGTCGCTGGGAGCTTCGAGGAACCGGATCGGACGACATTCGACGCTCTCCTGACTTCACGCTTCGACCAAGTAGTTAGGTTGCCGAAGCTTAGGCGACCTTACTACACTGGGTGCATGAGCACAAGCGAAAAACGACTGCCGATCGGCCAGCTCCTCGGGTGGATGCTGCGACGCTTCCGGGCGGATTTGCTCGCCCGAGCACGGGAGGCCGGCTACGCGGATATCCGCGAGTCGCATCTGCAGGTGTTCGGCAACATCGATTGGACGGGGACTCGGTTGACCGACCTGGCCGCGCGAGCCGGGATGACCCGCCCTTCGATGGTGGAGTTGGTGAATGACCTCGAGCGGACCGGCTATCTCGTCCGGCAGGCGGACGAGCGTGACGGCCGCGCCAAGCTCATCTGCCTGACCCGCAATGGACGACGTGTCGTTGCACATGCGCTGCGGGCCGTGCGTGATATCGAGCGGATGTATGCCGAGGAGGTCGGTGCCGCGCATTTCGACGACGCGTGTTGGACGCTGCAAGAGTTGCTCCGCGGTAAATCGAGGCCTGGCTCGGGGCGGAATACGTCCTCCAGATGACTCTATAAGCCGGCTGGGATGTTCGTCGCCGCCTACCTGGCTGGCGGTGCGATCGCGCTGGCGTGGGATGCCCCCAGCGTCGACCCGACCGGCTTCCTGGTAGATCGCGATGACGTCGTGCCCGAGTTCGAACTGCCGACGGGTCCAGTGAGCGGCCAAACGAAGGCGTGTCCGGGGATCAACCGTCGCCATCCGCTCCGCGTGTGTCCACCTGTTCCGAGACCGCGGTCGACGGGCGTGACATGGGATCCTTGAGCGCGTGACTCAACCCGACGCCATCGATGAGACGCGGATCGATCGCTGGCTGTGTGCGGTCCGCCTCGTGAAGACCCGCCCGCTCGCGACGCAGTTATGCGACGGCGGCCACGTCCTCGTGAATGGATTGCCGGCAAAGCCGTCGACAAAGGTTCACCTGGGCGACCGGGTGGAGGCGCTCATCGCAGATCGCAAGCGCATCGTCGAGGTGATCCGACCGATCGAGTCGCGCGTCGCTGCGCCCGTTGCCGCGACCTGCTTTGTCGACCACAGCCCGCCGGTGGTCGCGGCAGCCGGGCCGGAGATCAAACTCATCCGCGGGGAGGGCCGGCCCAGCAAGCGTCGTCGGCGCGACTTCGAACGCCTGCGCCGGGCTACCGACTCATGAGGGCTCTGACGGCCAACCAAGGACCTATCGCACCATTCGGAGATCGTGGCGAGCCGACGGCGATGATCGTTGACTCCTGGTGCTCGACGAATGGCGCAGCGCCCTTCTCGCGCCGCCGATGGTGCTCCTGGCCTGTTTCAGCGTCGTCGACCGATGGGGTTCCGCGCTTCGCAGCCCACACCTCGCAGATCCGCTCTCGAGTGGACCTCGACAGCGGAGCGTTGTCCAGCCAAGATGCGCATCGTACCGTCAAGGTCCGATGCGGAGGGGGTTCAATCAGCGCGCACTTGCCGGCTCCCGTTGGAGCGTCGATCCGGACGCGGCTCATGGTCGCCGTGGCGACCGTCGGTCTCCTGGTCGGGCTGGCCCCCGTTTCCCTGCTTCCGATTTCGGGTACGGCGCTGGCCGCCAAGCCGATCGCGCCTGCAGTGGCGTTCCAACCACCGACTGCTGTCGTCGCGGGCGGCTTGCACACCTGCGCACTGCTGGCCAATAGCAGCATCAAGTGCTTCGGGCAGGACGATCACGGTCAGCTCGGTGATGGCACAACAACCGACAGCTCGGCACCTGTCGCGGTCTCCGGAATTTCTACGGCGATCGTGCTCGCGCTCGGTTTTACCCACAGCTGCGCTCTACTCGCGGATGGCTCCGTGAAATGCTGGGGTTCAAACTCGCATGGTCAGCTTGGTGACGGGACGACGACGGATCGCACGACGCCGGTCACCGTCTCGGGAATCACGGGCGCCGTGTCGATCAGCGCTGGCGGCGACCATACCTGTGCGCTACTGGCCGGGCCCCCGCCGCCTCCCGGCGACGCACCCGGCGGACCGGTCCTATGCTGGGGCTCGAACTCCAACGGCCAGCTCGGTGACGGGACAACGACGGATCACAGCACCCCGGTCGTCGTCAACGGGATCACGGCCAGCGTGATCGCCGCCGGGTCTGCCCACGAGTGCGCGATCGATCAGGCCGCCGCCCAGGTTGAGTGCTGGGGTTCGAATGCCAGCGGCCAGTTGGGCAACGGCACGACCACGGACAGCTCGAGCCCGGTGTCAATTGGCGTCTTTGGCGTCTTCACCCAGGTCGCCGCCGGAGCGGACCATTCGTGCGCCACGCTCGGGGCGGGCGGCGTGCTGTGCTGGGGTTCGAACTCGAATGGGCAGCTCGGCAACGGCAACTTCACGGACAGTCATTCCCCGGTGGCCGTCGCCGCCTTTGGATCATCGCACCCGACGTCCCTGGTGGCCGGAGGGAATGACACCTGCATGCTGCTCACGGTCGCCTGGTGCTGGGGCTCCGACCAGGACGGTGAGCTGGCGATCGGGGAGGGCCCGCGCTTCGACAGCGCGAGCCCCACCGACGTCGGGGGCGGGATCCTGGCCGAGATCAGCCCGAGCGTGGTCCACGCCGATCGGTCGACAGTTCACTCGGTCGCATTCGGCCCCCTTCGAGCTTCGGCCGGGAGAGCGGTCGGAGCCACCCTCGATCCTCGGCCGGCCACGATCGGCCGAGCCTCCCTGAATCCGAGTGTCACGTCGCCCCAGACGACGGCGATCACGGTGGGCGGATTCCACATGTGCGCCCTGCTCGCTGACGCAACGGTCAGGTGCTGGGGCTACGACGGCACGGACGAGCTCGGCGCCGGTTCCAACGGCGATCGCCACAGCCCTGTCGGCGTCTACGGAATGACGACGGCAGGCGCCCTTAGCTTGGGTGGTTATCACAGCTGCGCTCTCGTGATCGGCGCCCACGTTGAGTGCTGGGGCAACAATGACGACGGCGAGATGGGCAATGGGGCGCAGTCCGACATCGCGACCCCGGTGATCGTGGCCGGCATCAGCACAGCGACCGCGGTCTCGACCAACAACTACCACACCTGCGCTCGCCTCTCGAACGCGACCGTCAGGTGCTGGGGCTTCGGCGCGTATGGCGAGCTCGGCGACGGCAAGTTCAGCAGCAGCGTCACGCCGGTCGCGGTCTCCGGGATCAGCACCGCGTCGTCGGTCGCAGCCGGGGGCCTGCACACGTGCGCCCGTCTGTCCAATGGCACGGTCCGCTGCTGGGGCGCGGACTTCACCGGCCAGCTTGGCAACGGCAAGACGGTCGACACCAACACGCCTGTCACCGTCAGCGGGATCACGACCGCCACGGCCGTCAGCTCCGGCTTCGAATTCTCGTGCGCGCTGCTCTCGAACAAAACGGTTCGATGCTGGGGAAACAACCTCAGCGGGCAGCTGGGAAATGGCTCGACGAGCGCTAGCCCCGTGCCGGTCACCGTCACCGGGATCTCGACCGCGGTGGCAATCAGCACCGGCGATTCGACAGCCTGTGCCCTGCTGGCCGGTGGCAGCGTGAAGTGCTGGGGGTTCAATGGCGATGGTGAGCTCGGCAACGGGACCACGACCGACAGCCCCACGCCAGTCGCGGTCTCGGGCATTGCCACCGCCGCGGCAATTACCGTCGGTGGCTTCCATGCGTGCGCCCTCCTGTCGGGCGGCAGCCTCAGCTGCTGGGGCTTCAACGCCGCCGGTGAGCTTGGCAACGGCGCAACGACGGACAGCTCCACGCCCGTCGCGGTCTCAACGATTTCGACGGCGAAATCGGTC
>JBBRIV010000096.1:0-10148 GCA_038220425.1 Candidatus Limnocylindrales bacterium | reverse complement strand
GACCGGAACGACGAGCCGATCGGGAAGGTGGCCGACCTTATCGTCGCCGTCGGTGACCGCTATCCGCCGGTGACCGGCCTGGTGGTCGAGACCGATCGGCGGCGCATCTTCCTGCCGTGGACCTCGGTCGACAGCCTCGACGATTCCGGCGCCAAGCTGAGCACCCTGACGATGGACCTGGGCACGTTCAGCCAGCGGCCCAACGAGATCCTGCTGCGCTCGGACCTGATGGACAAGCAGATCGTGGACATCGACGGGCGCAAGGTGGTCCGGGTCAACGACCTGCGCCTGGACGAGGTCGATGGCGCCCTTCACCTGGTCGCCGTCGACGTCGGCACGGCCGGCCTGCTCCGCCGGCTGGGCGTGGAAGGCGGCCTGCGCACGATCGCCCGCAACCTTCACGTCAGCGTCCCCGAGAAGTACATCGACTGGGAGGACGTGGACCCGGTCGAGACATCGATCGCCTCGATCAAGCTGCGCGTGCCCCACGCCGGCCTGGCCGAGCTCCATCCGGCCGACCTGGCCACGATCATCGACCAGCTCGCCCCGCGCGACCGGGCGGGCGTGCTGGCCTCGCTCGGCGACGACGCCGTGGCCGACGCGATCGAGGAGATGGAGCCCGAGACCCAGGTCGAGGTGCTCGAGGACCTGGAGCCCGGCCGTGCCGCCGACATCCTCGAGGAGATGTCGCCGGACGACGCCGCCGATCTCGTTGCCGACCTGTCCCAGACCACCCGCGATGAGATCTTCGCGCTGATGGAGAAGGACGAGAAGGCCGAGGTCCAGGAGCTGCTCGGCTACCCCGAGGACTCGGCCGGCGGGATCATGACCACCGAGTTCGTGGCGGTCCCGGCCCACCTGACGGCCGCCGAGACGATCGACATGCTCCGCCAGCTCGAACCGAACGCCGAGACGATCTACTACGTGTACGTGACCGACGACGACGGCCGGCTGGCCGGCGTCCTGTCCCTGCGCGACCTGATCGTGGCCGCCCCGGACACGTTCATCGGTGACGTCATGATCCACGAGCCGGTCGCCGTCGGCGTCCTGGCCGACCAGGACGAAGTGGCCGAGGTCGTTGCCCACTACAACCTGCTGGCGGTGCCCGTGATCGACGAGGATGGCCGGCTGGCCGGCATCGTCACCGTCGACGACGCCCTCGACACGATCCTGCCAACCGCCTGGAAGAGGCGCCTGCCGCGCCTCTTCGCGCGCCGCTAGCCGTGCCCCAGCTGCCCACCGTCCGAGGCGTCGCCCGGCAGGCTGAGACCGGTGCCCGGCGCGCCGTCGAGACGTGGCGCCACCCGACCGAACGCCGCCGGCCAGCTCGTCGGCCGCCCAAGATCGGCCTGCTCGACCGCCTGCGCGACCGCATCGCCAACCGCGAGTTCCTGCGCCTGCGTGGTCGATTCCGTGGTCGGCGCGGGCTGATCGCATTCCTGGCCGTCATGGGCCCTGGGTTGATCGCCGGAGTGGCCGGCAACGACGCCGGCGGCATCACCACCTACAGCGTGATGGGCGCCCAGACCGGCCTTGGCCTGCTCTGGATCTTCCCGATCACGATCATCATCCTGGCCGTGGTCCAGGAGATCGCCGCCCGCCTTGGCGTGGTCACCGGGCAGGGCCTGTCGGACCTGATCCGCGATCGATTCGGGGTGCGCTGGACGGCCTTCGCGATGCTCGTCCTGCTGATCGCCAACCTGGCCAATACCGTGGCCGAGTTCTCAGGCGCTGCGGCGGCCCTCGAGATCTTCGGCATCTCGCGCTACGTGACCGTGCCGCTGGTGGCCGCGCTGATCTGGGCCCTCGTCCTGTTCTCGAGCTATCGAACCGTCGAGCGGGTCTTCCTGGCGATCGCCCTGGTGTTCGTGACCTACATCTTCTCGGCCTTCCTGGCCCACCCGGACTGGGGCCAGGTGGGCCACGCCCTGGTCTCGCCCAGCCTGGGCGGCCTGTCGGGCAGCGTCCTGCTCCTGATCGTTGCGGTGGTCGGGACAACGATCACCCCGTACATGCAGTTCTACCTGCAGAGCGCCGTGGCCGAGAAAGGGATCGGCGAGGACGAGCTGGTCCTGGAGCAGGTCGATTCGATCGGCGGGGCCATCTGGACCAACGTGATCGCCGTCTTCATCGTGATCGCCACCGCCCTGACGTTGTATGCCGCCGGTACCCAGATCACCTCGGCCAGCGACGCCGCCGAAGCCCTAAAGCCGGTGGCCGGCGACCTCTCCCAGGCGCTCTTCGCCCTGGGCCTGTTCGGGGCGAGCGTGCTGGCCGCCACGATCATGCCGATCTCGACCTCGTTCGTGATCTGCGAGGCGTTCGGCTGGGAATCGGGCGTGGGCAAGCGCTTCAGCGACGCCCGGGCGTTCTTCGGGATCTACACCTTTGTCCTGTTCGCCGGTGCCCTCGTCGTGCTCATCCCAGGAATCAGCCTGCTGCCGGTGATCCTGTCCTCACAGTACCTCCAGGGCTTCCTGCTCCCGATCGTGCTCGTGTTCATGGTCCTCCTGGTCAACGACAAGACGCTCATGGGCAAGCACGCCAACGGGCGAGTCGCGAATGTCCTGGCCTGGACCTCGGTCGGCCTGGTGATCGTGCTCGACGTGGTCCTGCTGGGCGTTGGGCTGCTCGGATTGCTGGGCGTGAAGGTTGGCTGAGGTCGCCTGGCTGGCCAGCGCGCCGGTCAAGTCGATGGCCCTGATCGAGCATTCGGCCGTCCAGGTCGGACCGGCCGGGATCGTGGGCGACCGGCGCTACGCCCTCATCGACCCGCTCGACCGACTGGTCAGTGGCAAGCGGATCGGCCCGCTGGCCACGATCGTGCCCGGCGCTCGCGACGACCCCGAGGCCCTGGCCCTGCATTTCCCGGACGGGTCGGTCGTCGAAGAGGAGATCGTGCCCGGCCGAGCGGTGAGCGCCATCTTCTACGGCGAAGGCCGGCCGGCCCACGAGGTGGAGGGCTCGTTCTCGCGGACATTGAGTGAGTGGGCGGGTCAGCCCGTCCGGCTGGTCCGGCTGAACGACGACGGCGGCGGAATCGACCGGTCGGACGAGGGCGGCGGCTTCTCGCTCGTGTCCAGCGGCTCATTGCTGGCCCTGGCCCAGGCGGCCGGCCTGGTCGAGCCGCTCGATCCCCGGCGCTTCCGGATGTCGGCCGTGGTCGACGGTCCCGAGCCCTACGCCGAGGACACCTGGCTGGGCCGGCGGGTGCAGCTGGGCGAGGTGGTCGTGCAGGTCCGCGGCAACATCGGGCGATGTGCTGTGACCACCCACGACCCGGCAACCGGGCGGCGCAGCCTGGACACGCTCAAGCTGCTGGCCGAGACCCGGGGCGACGTCCCAACCTCTGAACCGCTGCCGTTCGGGGTATTCGCGACCGTCCTGGTGCCCGGCACCATCCGCCTGGGCGACCCGGTCACGGTCCTCGGCGACGGTCCCTTCTGACCTGGCAGGCCCTAGCCCGGCCCTTGACCGTGCTCCTGGCCGTGCACCTCGGGCAGGGCCAGGGCTGACCAGGCGTCCATCCCGCCGGCAACCCAGCTGACGTTGCTGAACCCGGCCGCGTCCAGGATCGAAGCCGCGACGCTGGCCCGGTAGCCGGCGGCACACACCGTCGCAATCGGGCGGTCACGGGGCAGGTCCTCGAGACGGCCCGGCAGGTCCGCCGCACCGATGTGCCAGGCCCCCCGAACATGGCCGGCTTCGTACTCGCTGGCCTGGCGCACATCCACCACGAGGGGCGCATCGTCGCCACCCCGGGCAACGGCCGCGGCCAGCTGGCTGACGTTCAGCGTGCCATTCGTTTCGGTCGGCAGGCCGGCTGCCAGCCACGTCTCCAGGCCGCCATCCAGGTACCCAGCGACCGACTCCTGGCCAATCCGGAGGGCCTGCCGGATCGCGTCGTCCCAATCCGCCACGCCGGCCAGGACCAGGACAACCGGTCGGTCGAGGTCGACGACCCAGCCCAGCCAGGTCCCGAACGACGAGCCGCTGGGGATCGACAGTGCGCCCGGGATGTGGACCCGGGCAAACTCCTCGGGCGCTCGCAGGTCGGCCACGACGGCGCCCTGGCCCACCAGCCGGCGCAGGTCGGCCAGGCCGAGCGGCACCGGCCCGGGAATTCCACCGAGGATCCGGGGGCCGGCCTGGTTCAGCCCGCGCATCCGGGCGAAGTAGCGGGGAAAGGCCGGCTGGCCGGCCAGGAGCTGCCGGGCGAAAACGTCGACATCGCTCGCTCGCAGGAGCGGGTTGTAGCGCCGTTCAAAGCCGATCGTCGAGTTGGGCGTCGAGGCGATGCCCGTCGAGCACAGCGAGCCCGCCCCGTGGGTCGGGAAGATCCCCACGAAATCCTGGTGGGTCAGGATCGCGTCGTGGAGTGAGTGGAACATCGCCTCGGCATACGGCCGGGCATTGTCGGCGCCCAGCAGGTCGGTCCGGCCCACCGCGCCCACCAGCAGCGAGCCGCCGGTGAACATCAGGAGCGGTTCAGCGGCCCGGCTCGTGTCGGCAACCGTGTATGCGACGTGCTCGGGCGTGTGCCCCGGCGTGTCCAGGACCCGGAAGGCCAGGCTGCCCACCGTGGCCAGCTCGCCATCGCAGACCGGCCGATGGGCATAAGCGAGTTCTGCGCCGGCCCCGATGACGTGCTCGGCCCCGGTCGCGGCGGCCAGCTCCCGGCCGCCCGAGACGTAGTCGTTGTGAAGATGGGTCTCGAGCACCTGGCTGATCCTGAGCCCATTAGCCCGGGCGGTGTCGAGGTAGACATCGACATCCCGCCGGGGGTCGATCACGGCGGCGACGCCGGCCTCCTCGTCGCCGATCAGGGTCGAAAGATGGCCCAGACCTTCGATCTGGAACTGGCGGATGAACATGTCCGACCTACATCATCACCAGGCCGCCGTCGACCGCCAGCACTTGGCCGGTGATGTAGGCCGCCTCGTCCGAGGCCAGGAAGGCAACGGCGTTGGCAATCTCGGCGGTGGTCCCGAACCGGCCCAGCGGGGTCGCCGCGGTGATCTGCGCCTGGAGGGCTTCGGGCAGATCCTGGGTCAGCTCGGTCAGGACAAAGCCCGGGGCGACGGCATTGGCCGTGATGCCCCGGCTGGCCAGCTCGCGGGCGGTGGCCTTGGTCAGGCCGATCAAGCCCGCCTTGGCCGCCGAGTAGTTGGCCTGGCCGGTCTGGCCGGCCTGGCCGGAAACGCTGGTGATGTTGATGATCCGTCCGCGCTTGGCCTTGAGCATCGGCCGGCTGACCGCCTTGATCGCGTAGAAGGCACCGAACAGGTTGGTCTCGAGGACCTCGCGCCAGGCGTCCAGGCTCATCCGCATGATCAGGTCGTCCCGGGTGACCCCGGCGTTGTTGACCAGGATGTCGACCTTGCCGAAGGCATCGAGGGCGGTCTTGACCAGGCCTTCGGCGGACGCCGGATCGGTCACGTCACCCTGGAACGAGATCGCCTTGCGACCGAAGGCCTCGACGGCGGCCACGGTCTCGGCAGCCGCCCCGGCATTGCCCCGGTAGCTGAACACGACGTCGGCCCCCTGCTCGGCCAGGCGCAGCACGATCGCTCGGCCGATGCCCCGCGAACCACCGGTGACCACGGCGGTCCGGTCGGTCAGGTCGATCATCGGCTCACTTCGGCCGGTTCTGGCTCGCCGGGGACGACGTCGGACAGGTCAAGCGGCACGGGGCCCGGCCGGGCGAGGATCTCAGCCAGGGCATCGGGGATGGGATCGACCGAATCCCAGTCGACCGGCGGCCGGACGTGGACCGAATCGGGCGAGATCGTGTCGCCCAGGGCGCCCCGGGCAGGATCGGCCGTCCATTCGATCGCCACGGCACCGGAGGTGAAGCCGGCCCCGAAGGCGACGATGACGATCCGGTCGCCAATGGCGATCCGGCCGCTGTTGGCGGCCTCGGCCAGGGCGATCGGGATCGAGGCCGCCGAGGTATTGCCGTAGCGGTCGACGTTGACGAACATCCGGTCCATCGACAGGTCGAGGCCCTTGGCCACGGCCTCGATGATCCGGACGTTGGCCTGGTGAGGAATGATCAGGCTGATGTCGGATGGCTGCAGGCCGGCATGCTCGATCGCGGCGAGAGCCGTGGTGGCCAAGGTGCGCGTCGCGAACCGATAGGTCTCGCGACCTTCCATCCGGATGTAGTGCTCGCCCCGGGCAACCGTACCGGCCGACGGCGGGCTCTTCGACCCGCCCGACGGCAGCCAGATCATGTAGGCGCCCTGGGGCTCGGTGGTCAGCTCGATCCCGAGACCGCCGCCGGGTTCATCGGAGGCTGACAGGACCACGGCCCCGGCACCGTCGCCAAAGAGGATGCAGGTATTGCGGTCGGTGTAGTCGAGGAAGCGGGTGAGCAGCTCCGCCCCGATCACCAGGACGTGGCGGGCCATCCCGGCCGTGATGTACGCCTGGGCCGTGGAATAGGCATAGACGAAGCCCGAGCAGGCCGCCGATACGTCCATCGCCACCGCCCGGGTGTTGCCGATCGCCTCCTTGACCAGGGCGGCGGTGGCGGGCATCCAGTAGTCGGGGGTCAGGGTGGCCAGCAGGATCAGGTCGATCTCGTTGGCGTCCAGCCCGGCGACCGCGATCGCTCGCTTGGCCGCCACAGCCGCCATCGATGCGGTGGTTTCGTGGGCGGCCGCCACCCGGCGCTCCCGGATTCCGGTCCGGCTGACGATCCATTCGTCGGAGGTGTCGACCATCCGCTCGAGGTCGGCGTTGGTCAGGATGCCGGCCGGCGCATAGCGGCCCCAGCCGGTCAGATGGGCGTAGCGAGGACGGGCGTCGGCGGTCACAGGGGGTCCACTTCCACGAGTGGCTGGCGCGCCTTGACCAGCTGACCGCTCTCGGCGACCACCCGGACCACCCGCCCAGCCAGGTCGGATTTGATCTCGTTGAACAGCTTCATCGCCTCGATCAGTC
This sequence comes from Candidatus Limnocylindrales bacterium, assembly GCA_038220425.1. Classification (GTDB taxonomy): domain Bacteria; phylum Chloroflexota; class Limnocylindria; order Limnocylindrales; family CSP1-4; genus Palsa-1033. The sequence continues at coordinate 3,200 of JBBRIV010000096.1, read as the reverse complement.
CGATCACCTGGCCGATCGCGACTTCGCCCCCCACCTGGACGTAATTGGCCGAGCCGGGTGCCGGGGAGGCGTAGAAGATTCCGGTGAGCGGGGCCTTGACCGACGGGCGGGCAACTTCGGCGGCCGGCGCCGGCGCCGGCCCGTCGACGACCGGGACGGCCACGGCGCCCAGGCCCGGGTCACCGGCCGGGTTACCCGAGCGCAGGGCCGATGGCTTGCGCAGGACCAGGCCCGTCCCGCCGGCTTCAACCTCCAGCTCGGTCAGCTCGCTTCGTTCGAGGAGCGCGGCAAGCCGGTCGACCAGGCCGAGCAGGGACCGATCGGCCCCAGCCAGGTCAGCCAGGGCCGCTGGAGCGGCGGCGGCGGTGGCGTCGGCGGGAGCCACGTCGTCGGTCATCCGGCGTAGCGGGTGAAGATCAGGGCCGTGTTCTGGCCGCCGAAGCCGAACGAGTTGCTCAGGGCGGTCCGGATCTCGTGGTGGCTGGCCACGAGCGGGGTCAGGTCGAGGCCCTCGGCCAGCTCATCCGGGTTGGTCAGGTTGATCGTGGGCGGCACGATTCCGGTCCGGATCGACTGGATCGTGACGACCGCCTCGATGGCTCCGGCTGCGCCCAGGGTATGCCCGAGCATCGACTTGTTGGCCGTGATCGGCACTTCCGGGGCCCGCTCGCCCAGGATTGTCCGGATGGCCATCAGCTCGGCCTTGTCGCCGGGCGGCGTCGAGGTCGCATGAGCATTGACGTGGTCGATCGCGGCCGCCGTCAGGCCGGCCTTGGCCAGGGCTCGGCGAGCGGCCCGGACCGCGCCACTGCCACCGGCGGCGGGCAGGGTGATGTGCTCGGCGTCGGCGGTCGCGCCATAGCCGATCAGCTCCACCAGCGGTTCGGCGCCCCGGGCGAGGGCGTGCTCCAGCTCCTCGAGGACCAGGATTCCGCAGCCCTCGCCGATCACGAAGCCGTCCCGGCCGGCATCGAACGGGCGGGACGCGCCGGTTGGATCGTCGTTCCGGGTGGATAGCGCGCGCATCGCGCAGAAGCCCGCCACGAGGGCTTCCTGGACGCCCGCCTCGGACCCGCCGGCGACCATGATCTGGGCATCACCGCGCCGGATGATCTCCCACGATTCGCCGATGGCGTGACCGCCCGTGGCACAAGCGGAGCTGATCGCGAAGTTCGGGCCGAGGGCGCCGAAGGTGATCGACAGCTGGCCGGCCCCGACGTTCGGGATCGCCATCGGCACAAAGAACGGGCTGACCCGGTCCGGACCGCGAGTGACGTTGATCCCGATCTGCTCACACAGGGTGTTCACGCCGCCCAGGCCGGTGCCCAGGATGATTCCGGTTTCCTCGGCCAGGGTGCCTTCGAGGCGGCCCGGCAGGCCGGCCTGGTCGAGCGCCTCGCGGGCGGCCATCAGGCCCAGCTGGGTGTAGCGGTCAGCCCGGCGGAGCTCCTTGCGGTCCATGACCCCACTCGCGTCGAACTCGCCGACCGAGGCGGCAATCTTCGAATCGACCCGCTCGGGCTCGAACGAATCGATCCGGGTCACACCCGATCGCCCGGCCACGAGGCCGTCCCAGGTTGCCTGGACGCCGTTGCCCACGGCCGACATGATGCCCATCCCGGTCACGACGACACGGCGCGTACCGTCGCTCATCGGACGAGCTTCCCGGTCCGGACGGTGGCTGCCCGGTAGACGTCGCCGGGCAGGCCCCGGGCGGACAGGGCGTTGCTCACGGCCAGCGCGTCGAACTCCGTCCGGCGGATCTCGGCGGTCACATCGTCGTTGATGACGTCGATGATCGCCCACGAGGCGCTGGGCTCGCCGTCGAAGACGTAGCCGGTGCTGCCGGCATTGACGATCAGCTTCCAGCCCAGGTCGCGAACCTCGGGCAGGTGGGTGTGGCCGCAGCAGATGACCCGGGCGTCGGTCCGGGCAGCCCGTTCAATCGTGATATTCGGGTCCAGGGCGGCGTCGAAGCCGTCCGTCTGCGAACCAGGCGAGCCATGGGTCGCGAGCAGGAGCATCTCGCCCAACCGTAACCTCCGCTCCGAGGGTAGTCGCCGGAGCCAGTCGATCCGGGCATCGCCAAGCTGGTCGTGGGCCCATTCGGCGGCCGACCGGATCGACTCGGGAACTCCGTCCATCATCGACGGGAAGGCCGCCGCATAGTCGAAGTCGGCAACCGCGATGTCGGTATTGCCGGCCACCACCAGGGCACCCTCGGACTCGAGCTCGCGAATCGCGTCGACCACGCCCGACGGGTCGGGCCCGTTGAGGACCAGGTCGCCGCAGATCATGAGCGCATCCGGTCGCTCCTTCTTGAGGACGGCACGGACGGCCTCCAGCGCGACCAGGTTGCCATGGACGTCGCTGAGCACGGCGATACGGGCCATCAGCGGAGCACCGAGGCATCCGGGATGATGAAGGTCAGGGTGGCCTGGCAGGCGACCTGGCCGTCCACCGTGGCGATGGCCAGGCCGCGCCCGAAGCGCCTGCCGAGCTTTTCCATCGTCACTTCGAGCCGGAGCGTGTCGCCCGGGCTGACGACGCGCTTGAAGCGGCAGTCGTCGATTCCCCCGAACAACCCGATCCGATCGCCAAAGCCAGGCTGCTTGGCCACGAACACGGCCATCGTCTGGGCCAGCGCCTCCACCTGGAGCACGCCGGGCATGACCGGCAGGCCCGGGAAGTGGCCCTGGAAGAACCACTCGGTGGCCGTCACTGCCTTGATCCCAACGATTCGCCGGGCCCCTTCGTCGTACTCGACGATCCGATCGACGAGCAGGAACGGCCAGCGATGCGGGATCAGCCCTTCGATCTCGCGGGCGGTATGGACGATGGCAGGCGGGGCTTCGGTCACGGGCGACTCCATGGCAAGGGCTGGACAGAGTGTGCCGGGCACAGGCGCCCCTGTGCGCGGGATTCAGTGCAGGTCTGCAATGCGACTCAGCGGGCCGCCGCCACCAGGAAGGCGGCCGACCCCAGCCGATCCACCAGGTTGGTGGTCATCTGGCCGGCCAGGAAGATGTCGTTCCGGAGGAGCGCCTTGTGGATCGGGATGTTCGTGATCAGCCCTTCGATCACGAGCTCGTCGAGGGCCACGAGCGACCGGGCGATGGCCGTGGGGCGATCAGGTCCCCACACGATCAGCTTGCCCAGGAGCGAGTCGTAGAAGGGTGGAACCTCGTAGCCGCTGAACA